>NZ_JBPOFP010000022.1:0-50616 GCF_051252315.1 Paraglaciecola sp.
TTCGAACCCCCGGTACGTTTGACCGTACGTCTGATTTCAAGTCAGGTGCATTAAACCGAGCTCTGCCAGCTATCCAAATTTTATCTCTTTCAAACCTTGCGAGTTAAAATCGCTTAGCTCGAATCGAGGTGGCGAATAATAGAGACGTTTTAATTTGATGTAAAGTACTAAGTTTAAAAAATATTTTGTTTGTTTATACTTTACCCACTTTGTTTATATTTACATCAAGTTACGCTTTTCAACGAATATTTAATACGGTATTACTTGAAATATTGAACCAAACCCCATACAAATACACTATATAGTTACAAAACTGATTTCACTTTCGATCTTGGAGAATAAAATGGAACAAAGAACGTCCTTTAGTACGGCAGGTGAAGCATCTGCTTTACAAACGAATAAGGTATTGCGCAACACCTATATGTTGTTAGCTATGACATTAACCTTTAGTGCGGTATGTGCTGGTTTTGCTATGGCTATGGGGCTCGGACAAGGTGCAGCTATGGTAATGAGCTTAAGCGCACTTGTGATGATATTCTTTTTGAATAAAGCAGCTGAAAGTTCAATGGGTATTTGGTTCGTATTTGCGTTCACTGGGTTATTAGGTGGTTCGTTAGGCCCAATGCTAAATTATTATGCTGGATTCCCGGGTGGCACTGAAACTATCGTCCAAGCTCTTGGTACGACAGCTTTAGTCTTTTTTGGCTTATCTGGTTATGTATTAACGACTAAGAAAGACTTCTCTTTTATGGGTGGTTTTTTATTGGTTGGTTTAATCGTTGCTGTTGTTGCCTCGATTGCTAATATATTCTTGGGCATCCCAGCACTTAGTCTAGCAGTTAGCGCGGCAATCGTATTTATTATGTCTGGTTTCATCTTGTATGATACTAGCCGTATCATTAACGGTGGCGAAACTAACTATATTCGTGCAACAGTCTCTATGTACTTAAACATTTATAACTTGTTCACTTCTATCCTTCACCTTTTAGGTGCGTTTGGTAGTGACGACTAAACTTTAGTTTAAACAAACTTTCTAAAACGCCTCACATTGCTGAGGCGTTTTTTTATGTTACATTACTAATAGGTATCACTCACTTTTTGGACATTTCCGTTTCAATCCATGGCATCTTTCACAATCCTCGTTACTAGCGCACCCTATTCCACTCAAGGCTCTTATACCGCCTACAAGTTTGCTGTAGCGGCCATTGAATCTGGCCATAAAATTAACGGCATATTTTTTTACGAAAATGGCACCTTAAATGGTAACGCCCTACAAATTTTTGCATCAGATGAGTTTAACTTGTTAAAAGCCTGGCAAACATTGGGTAACGATTACCATGTGCCATTACAAGTTTGCGTAAATGCGGCAACCAAACGTGGAATAACCAATATTCAAGATGCGCAAGATTCAGATCAAAGTCACTTTAGTTTATCACCCAATTTTGAGTCAGTTGGATTAGGTGAATTAGCCGTACTTATAAAAGACAGTGACAGGTTGGTACAATTTTAATGACTGTAAATAACCCTGTTTCAGGCGTCGCAATTGTTAATCAAACGAGCCCCTTTGGCACATCTAAAGGACAAGAGAGCCTAGAGTTAGCCCTAGCTTTAAGTAACTTTGGGCAAGAAGTCAGTTTATTTTTTATAGACGACGGCGTTTTTCAACTTCTAGCCCACCAGTCTCCTGAGAACATACAAGCAAAAGCCTATTTCAAAACCTTTTCAGCTCTTGAGTTTTACGATATCGAAAATATATATGTGTGTGAAGAGAGTCTAAAAGTACGCAATCTCGATATTTCATCTTTGTGTATTCCAGTAACATTACTCAGCCATACAGAACACGCACAAAAAATAGCCCTATATAGACACACAATGGTGTTTTGATGATTTTACATAAACTAAACAAAAGCCCATTTGAATCAACAAGCCTTAAACAATGCTTACAACGTGCCGCAAGTAAAGACAAAATACTACTTTGCAGTGACGCAGTTTATGCTTGTAGAGATCAAGAGATTTTGCCCAAACTTAAAGCTTTATCCCCCATATATTGTTTATCAGACGATGTCTTAGCTCGGGGGTTACAGCTTGATAACACGGTCTTTTCAGCCATTGATTACAAAGAGTTCGTTCAATTAAGTTTAGAATGTAACCAAGTGATAAGTTGGTAAACGAATGGATTATTTTGTTGATTTTAATGGTGTTAAATTAGCGGTAGATAAAGCTGGATATTTATTATCTGTATCTGATTGGCACGAAGACTTAGTTCCTGAACTAGCCAAACAAGAAAACATTGAGCTTACCAATAATCACTGGGAAGTGATCAATTTCGTTCGAAACTTCTACTTGGAATATAACACCAGCCCCGCTATGCGAGCTTTAGTCAAAGCCATGAAAAATGAATTTGGTGAAGAAAAAGGCAACAGTCGATATCTATTTAAACTTTTTCCCAAAGGGCCTGCAAAACAAGCCACTAAATTAGCTGGACTCCCTAAACCAGCAAAGTGTTTATAAGGTATTTGGCGTTAGCGACTATATTTACACAATATTTACTTTATATATGAAATCACTACTTTACTGAACCTTTTGCAAACTGTTAACATTGTTGCAACCTAAAGCAATAAAGTTTTAAACAGATGCAAGACTTCACTATAAGTAGAAGAGTATTTATAGGTACGGCAATGTACCTTGTTTCTGCACCAATATTTTCTAAAGCACTCTCTCAAGACAATCAACTATTGGTGATTACAGAAAATGGTCAATTTTATTCGGCTAACGAACTCACGATATTAAGTGATGTTGCTGAAATCATGATCCCAAAGACATCGACCCCAGGCGCAACAGATGCTCATGTAATCCCGGTTTTAGATGGACTTATGTTAACTTGGGCTGGAACCCAAACTAAACAACAGTTTAGAACTTGTATAAAACAAATTATGTCGTTAAGCAAAGAGACATATGGGACCGATTACGTACAACTTCCACATAATCTAAGGCTGCAACTTATTGAACAATTAGACATCACGGCGTTCAAAAATAAAAAAACAACCTTATCAAAAAACTATAGAAAACTTAAAGAAATCATCTTCCATGTCTTTTACACATCTGAAGAAGCTAATCCTAATTTTGTACTGATACCAGGAAAATATTATGGAAATCTGTCTAAAAATCAACTAGAAAAAGTAAGAAGTGGTATTCAATTATGAAACAAGAATACGATGTAATCGTTGTTGGGTCTGGCATGACAGGTGGTTGGGCAGCAAAGGAATTTTGCGAAAAAGGGTTTAAAACCTTAGTCATAGAAAGAGGTCGGCACTTAGACCACCCAAGCACTGAATATAAAGACATGCAGGCCCCCTGGCAATTAGAAAATCGCGGTATGGGTTCTGAAATATACGACGAAGAAGGTCGTTACAGAATGTTAAAAACAAAAAAGAAAAGACTTAAAACAGAGTCTATTCAGTTTTTTGCAGACGAAAAAGAATACCCCTATTCTTACCCTGAAGACCGACCCTTTATGTGGACCCGAGGTTATCATTTAGGAGGCAGGTCAATTACTTGGGCAAGAGTTTCCTTACGCTTTGGTCCTAAAGATTTTGAAGCAAATGCGAAAGACGGCCATGGTATTCCTTGGCCAATCGGTTACGACGATATCGCCCCTTGGTATGATTATGTTGAAACATTTGCAGGGATTTCAGGCAACAAGGACGGCTTACCCGATCAACCAGAAGGTGTCTATCAAAAACCTTGGGATATGAGTTGTGTTGAAGAATATGTGTCTACCAACATAGCCAAAAACTTGAAAAACAGGCATATGATAATTGGCCGAACGTCAAACATGACCGAGCCAACTGAAGTGCAAACCAAACTCGGCAGAAGTAAATGCCAAGCTCGTTCATATTGTGATAGAGGATGCACCTTTGGTGGTTACTTTAGTGCTTTATCAGCGACACTGCCCGCAGCTAGGAACACAGGAAACTTAACCATAGTTACCGATGCAATCGCATCACATATTGAGTACGACGATATTAGTGGAAAAGCTTCAGGCGTGACTGTTGTAGACGCCCATACCCACGAGAAACGAACCTACAAGGCAAGAGTTATATTTCTTTGTGCATCAGCACTAGGCTCAGTGCAAATATTATTAAATTCAAAATCAACTACCTATCCTACAGGTTTAGGTAACTCAAGTGGCGCCTTAGGCCACTATATAATGGATCATTTTACCGGTGCGATGGCAGGCGGCACAGTGCCGGGATTTGACGATAAGTTTTCATATGGTCGTAGGCCTATCGGCACATATATCCCAAATTTTCGCCACGAAAAAACTGATGATGTAGATTTTGTAAGAGGATACGGTTTTCAAGGTGGTGGCTCAACTAGGCCAATAACAGGGACAACCGCCAAAAGAGCTGGAATCGGCGTCAAAGCCAAAGAACAAGCAAGACAACCTGCCCCTTGGCGCTTTTTTACCGCTATGTTTGGAGAAATGTTGCCATACTTTGATAACTACGTGAGTTTACATCCAACTAAAAAAGATAAATGGGGCATACCTCAGTTACACATAGATGCAACGATTAGAGACAACGAACGTAAAATGATAGTTCAAGCGGCTAAAGACGTGAAAGAGTTACTAGAAGCTGGGGGGTGTGTAGATATTAAGGTAACAGAAACACCTGCTGACAAACACATTATGGTGGGTGCACGAACCCACGAAATGGGTGGTGCATGCATGGGAGACAACCCAAAAACTTCAGTGTTAAACAAATGGGCGCAATCACATGACGTACCAAATTTATTTGTCACTGATGGGGCTTGTATGTCGTCATGTTCAACGCAAAACCCTTCCCTAACTTATATGGCTATGACAGCCCGCTCGGCAAATTATGCCGCAGATCTAATGCAACAAGGTAAATTATAATGGATAGACGTAAATTTATTACCACTACACTAGCGGCCGGCGTTGCAGGCGGTGCTTTATCATCCTGTGCCTCTACTGATAAAAAGGCTAAAGCAGCGCCCATTGTTATGCCTATAGCTGAGCGAGAAAAATGGCTTGGCTCTTTTTCATGTAATATAGAAATGTGGTTTAAACACCTGCCATTTTTAGATCGCATTTCGGCTGCAAAAGAGATGGGATTTAACGCAGTAGAATTTTGGAATCCAATGCAACCTAAAAAAGGCAAGGTTCCAAAGTTGATAGCACAACGTGCTAAAGATGAAGGCATTACCATAACAAGTTTTTCTCCTGGCGCCCCTAACCTAGGTGACGTGAATAATCACAATAAATTTATTGAATGGACTCAAGGTGCTATTGAACTTTGTGAAGTGTTTAAGGTGCCCAACTTTAATCTAACAGGTCATAAGAACATTAAAGGCCAATCAGAAAAACAGAACATTGAAATCTACACTCAAGCCATAAAACTAGCTGCTCCTATATTTGAAAAAGCCGGAGTAATGGCCACCATTGAGCCTTACAATCCATTCAACCATCCAGGACATTTTATCAATGGCGGTGAACCTGGATTGTCTATTTGTCGTGAAGTTAACTCCCCAAGCATTAAACTGAATTGGGACTTCTTCCATATGCAACGTACTAACGGTAACTTGATCACTCACATGGAAAATGGGTTTGACCAGATTGGATATATACAATTGGCCGATTCTCCAAGTAGACACCAGCCGGGCACCGAAGAAGTGGCCTATGGTGCAGTGTTATTGCGTTTACGAGAACTTGGCTACAAGGGATATATTGGTGCAGAATGTTTTCCTAAAAACAAAGATGACCTACAAGCAGCAATAGATTTAGCCAATCTAGCAAAGAGTATTAATTTGACCTAGTTTCAAAATTTAATATACTAATTGTGCCAAAGGTCAGGCAGTTTATTGATAAGGATAAGATGAATATATTCACTCGTAGTATCAGATATACACTTTTATGCACTAGTCTGTATAACCTACCGGCTTTGTCTGCTGACGTATTTAAAGCCGACCAACTTTTTGCCGAACACAAATATGAGCAAGCTATTGCAGAATATTCAGGGGCTGCTGAAATAGGAAGCCCACATGCATTTTATCAATTAGGTACGATTTATCATAAAGGTCTCTCAGTACCTAGAGATGATATAAGTGCGTATATTTGGTTTGCCTTGGCTGCCGAATATGAATTTAGTGACGCTAGAAATGCGACAAAAAAGATATTTAAATTATTAAGTAAACAACAACAAGACAAAGCAATCGAACTATTGTCGATAGTGAAAAATAATTTTGGTAAAGAACAAGTACAAGAAAACTATTTTCCTGTGCTAAACCAAGATACTTTAAATGAGAAAATTACCTTTGGTGGAAAGGGTAAGTTAAACGTTAACTACCAAGATGTCGACCTCATATTAGAAGACATGGCAGATGCATTTGACGATACAGGGTTTGATACTAATGAGTCATTTTCTGGGGATGAATCTGGCGCATTTGCCTTTTCGGCTGGTAACCAATTAACTGAAATGCAGCCTGGTGATGATTTGCGTTATTCTATTCAATTACGACCAGAATTCAGATTCACTCGACGTACACCATTTTTAATTGTTGATTATGATATTGGCCCAGATGGCTCTGTACGTAATGCCACTCCAGTACAAAAAATTGGTTACTCTCAAACTTTGGAACAGAAGTTTGTGAAAAACAAATTCCCTGCCCCAACCTTTAACGACACCAGAGTAAACTTCGTCAATAGAAGTTATATTGGATCAGCAGCCTACGCTAGAAACAAATTTGATGACAAACACGAAGTGCTGTTTGATAAAGTCAGGCGCCTAGCTAAACAATTGAAAAAAAGCACCAAACGAGAAGATAAATATCAATATGCCATGATGTTAATGACCTTTAAGTGGCTAAAACAAGAAGAAGGCGAAGCCGAAGCTAAACTTAAGGAGCTTGCTCAGCTAAACGACCCTAGGGCTCAGTATGAGTTAGGTGCGATGTTGTATAGAGAACAAACGAACATAACTGAGGCAATACATTGGATATCTGAAGCCAGTAAATACGGACTACCTAAGGCTGAATACCTATTAGCTAATATTATTAAGTCCAGCCCTTGGGTTAATAATGATGAGAAAAAAGCTTTATATTGGTATGAATCTGCGATGAAAAAAGATCATATTGCTGCCACCCTTAAAGCGTCTGAACTCAGGATGTTAGCTACCGAAAAATCATTGCATGATTTCACATTAGCAAAACAATACTTAACTAGACTACAAGAAACCCAAGCTCGCAACCCAGAGTATTACTTTCTGTTAGCCGTTGCTGAAAAAAATAGTGTAGGCCGAAATTTTGGATTAGTAATAGACAACGTAGAAAAAGCCATCAAACTCGGAAAAAGCCTAAATTGGGATGTCTCATACTGGCAAGGGTTAGTTAGAAAATGGACAACTGGTAAAGTATATATTAATGAAGGTTAACAATTAGTTAGTTCAGTAAAGCCAAACCCAAAAAAGCCAAATTAACACTCGTTAATTCGGCTTTTAAATATCCAAATAAATGAGTATTTAACCAATCGACTCGACACCATTCATATAAGACTGCAAGGCTTTAGGGATCGTAATCGATCCATCTTGCTGTTGGTTGTTTTCTAGAATAGCCACCAATGTACGACCTACAGCTAACCCAGAACCATTTAAGGTATGCAGTAACTCTGGTTTGTTAGTTTCAGTACTGCGGAATCGAGCTTGCATTCTGCGAGCCTGGAAATCCAGCATATTTGAGCATGAAGATATTTCACGGTAGGTGTCTTGTGCTGGCAACCACACTTCCAAGTCATATGTCTTGCAGGCGCCAAAGCCCATGTCGCCAGTACATAACAACATTTTACGATAAGGTAACTCTAGTAGTTGTAATACCTTCTCAGCGTGGCCTGTTAACTCTTCTAGGGCTTCAAAAGAAGATTCTGGTTTAACTAACTGTACTAATTCAACTTTATCAAACTGGTGTTGCCTAATAAGGCCACGTGTGTCTCGACCATATGAACCAGCTTCACTTCTGAAACATGGGGTATGAGCGGTCATTTTAATTGGTAATTCTTTTGCAGAAAAAATTTCGTCACGTGCAATATTGGTTAAAGGTACTTCGGAAGTAGGAATTAACGAAAGAGCCTGCCCTTCTTCTGTGGCGGGCTTAGTGTGAAATGCATCCCCCATAAACTTAGGGAATTGGCCTGTACCACGCATACTGTCGTGATTAACTAGCAGCGGCACATACATTTCAGCATAGCCATGCTCTTGTGTATGCAGGTCAAGCATAAACTGAGCTAAAGCTCGATGTAATCTAGCAATTTGCCCACGTAATACCACAAAACGAGAGCCAGTTAACTTAGTCGCAGTTTCAAAATCTAGCCCCTTACCCACAGCAAAACCTAAATCAACATGATCTTTTACTTCAAAATCAAATTCTCTAGGCGTACCCCATTTTGACACTTCGAAGTTATCTTCTTCGTCTTTTCCAGCAGGTACTGAGTCGTCTGGTAAATTTGGTATACCCTGAGCTAGATTAGCAATTTCTTCTAATAAAGATGATAAATCAGATTTTGCAGCGTCCAGTTCATCACCTAATTTTCCTACTTCGGCTAATAGTGGCTGTATATCTTCACCAGAAGCTTTTGCTTTACCGATAGACTTAGAACGTACATTTCTTTCATTTTGCAATTCTTGGGTTTTCATTTGTAAAGATTTACGTTTTTCTTCAAGTTCCGTAAATGCATTTACATCCAGGTCGAACCCTCGTCTTTGAAGTTTCTCTGCAGTTTGTTGAATATCACCGCGCAAACATTTTGGATCTAACATCTTGTTTTATTTAACCTTTAACTAATTGTGTGGCTAACCATGCTGCAAATAAACAACAGGTTATATTTAACATTATATTTAACGCTGCTTTAAACCATAAGCCTTGTTGAAAGAGCATTAATGTGTCGACTGAAAATGTGGAAAAAGTGGTTAGTGCCCCTAAAAAGCCAACACCAATAGTTGTTCTCCACAACGCAGCTTCTAATTGTCCATGCTCTAGTAGAGAGTACAAAAAACCTAACAAAAAGGAGCCGATTACATTGACCAGAAGTGTACCAAAAGGAAAGCCTTTGCCAAACCATTGAAGCATAAGTTGTGATAAAAAATAGCGTAAACAGGCCCCTGTTGCCCCACCTATTGCGATAAAAATATAAATTGTCACTGTTTGCATACTATTTGTACCTTTGCTCCTGACTTTGTAAGTCTAAATTTTTTAAAAATGACAATTTTTCATCTAGCTTCTTTTCTAACCCACGATCAGTAGGCTGATAGAACTGTATATCCCTTAACTCTTCTGGAAAATAACACTCACCAGCTGCATAAGCGTGAGTTTCATTATGGGCATAGCGATATTCTTGCCCGTATCCTAAATCTTTCATTAAACTTGTTGGCGCATTTCTTAAATGTTCAGGTACAGCATAATCAGATGTTTCTTTTGCTGTTCGAACAGCGGACTTAAATGCATTATAAACCGCGTTACTTTTTGCAGCACTGGCACAATAAATAGTCGCTTGGGCAATGGCTCTTTCACCTTCAGATGGCCCTACTCGATGAAAAATGTCCCAGGCGTTTAAACAAATTTCCATCGCTCTCGGATCTGCGTTCCCTATGTCTTCTGTCGCTATCGCCAATAAGCGCCGAGCTACATATAATGGATCACAACCGGCCACTAACATACGAGCATACCAGTAAAGCGCGGCATCAGGCGATGAGCCTCTGACAGATTTGTGAAAAGCAGAAATCAAATCATAAAAATGATCCCCCTTCTTGTCGTACTGAGCGACTTTCTCACCAACTGCTTGCTTAACCATTTTTAGAGTAAGCGTATTGCTTGTGGCGTCAGTCGGTATAAAGTCAGAACTTAACTCCAGGTAGTTAAGTAATCGTCTTGCATCGCCACTAGCCAAATCTATTAGTATCGACCTTGCTGAATCATCCAGCGCTAGATTTAACTTGCCTAACCCACGTTTATCATCTTTTAGCGCTTGCTCAAGTACAGTATTTAAATCATCGTCTGATAAACTTTTTAGTACATAGACTCTAGCTCTAGATAACAAAGCTTTATTCAGTTCAAAAGATGGATTTTCAGTTGTAGCCCCAATGAATGTCACGGTTCCATCTTCAATATAAGGCAAGAAAGCATCTTGTTGGCTTTTGTTAAACCTGTGTACTTCGTCAACAAATAAAATAGTACGCTTATCTTTTTGAGCTAACATTTTTGCTTTGTCGATAGCTGCTCTTATGTCTTTTACACCACTGCTAACTGCAGATAATCGTTCGATATTGGCATCACAATGATTTGCGACGAGTTCTGCTAAGGTTGTTTTACCTGTCCCTGGTGGTCCCCAGAGGATCATGGAATGACATTGACCACGCAATAAAGCAGTTCTTAAAGGCTTTCCCTCACCTATTATGTGTTGCTGCCCACAATATTGCT
This sequence comes from Paraglaciecola sp., assembly GCF_051252315.1. Taxonomy (GTDB): domain Bacteria; phylum Pseudomonadota; class Gammaproteobacteria; order Enterobacterales; family Alteromonadaceae; genus Paraglaciecola. The sequence goes on from NZ_JBPOFP010000022.1 coordinate 10,486, forward strand.
CAACCCGAGTCGGGCGCATTTTGGAAGCTAAAGGTGCAAAAGTTTGTGGATTAGAACCATCCTGCTCAGAAGAAAAGTCAAATTCAGCAGTTTGTTTTGAAGTCATGGTGCCCGCTGATCATCTAATTCCCAACCTTTAGGTAAACTGAAAATAAACGTACTTTTAGCCGCTGATGTATTTTGAAGTATCTTACTAAATTTTAAAGTGCTTGCTTGTCCTTGGGAATCAATTGTTGAAAGTTCCGTTAACTTATCTTCGTTATCAAACATTAAGGTTAAAGAAAACACACCGCTACTAAGGGCTTCTTTAGGTGTAATAACAAACTTATTTTCATCAAGACTAACTTGATAGTTATCCCAATCATCACTGTTAGAGTCTGTGAGCAATATAAGTGGGTTATTTTCTATTTGAGCAGATTGTTTATATGCAACAACTTGTTCCATAAATGGGTCTAAATTCCATAAAGACTCGCCATCTGCAATTAATGTACTTTCATTTGGAGCAAATAACTCCCAACGCAATTTGTTAGGTTGTTGTAAATACAAAATGCCATTTGCTTGTTGCAAAACGGTATTATCGAGATCAACAACGGTCTGGACAAAGTTTGCTTGGTAACTTTTAAAGGTCAATAATTTACTTTGCAATAATTGTTTAGCTTGGTCGGTATTCGCATTCGTATACACACTGAACATCATGCTAATAACTAAAAACACACATGATTTGATTTGTACAACTGTCTTCATTTATGGTTAAACCTATATTGGATTATTTAGTCTCTTGGTGCTGGGGATGCTAAAACTTCTCTATTACCATTGTGTCCCTGTGAACTTACGACGCCACTTTGTTCCATTTGTTCCACTAATCGCGCAGCTCGATTGTAACCAATTCTGAATTTTCGCTGTACGCTAGACACAGAAGCTCGCCTAGTTTCAGTCACAAATGCTACAGCTTCGTCATAAAATACGTCGTATTCTTGATCTTCACCTTCTGGTTGTTCACCAGGTAGCAATATTTCAGCGCTCGCGTCACCATTCAATATTTCGTCAATATACTGAGGAGCCCCTCTTTGCTTCCAATCGGCTACCACAGCATGCACTTCGTGGTCATCAACAAATGCACCATGCACACGAGTAGGCACACCCGTTCCTGGGGGTAAATACAACATGTCACCAGCGCCTAACAAAGCTTCTGCACCTTGCTGGTCTAATATTGTTCTTGAATCAATTTTAGAAGAAACCTGAAAGGCAATTCGTGTAGGAATATTGGCTTTAATTAATCCTGTTATGACATCAACTGATGGCCGTTGAGTAGCTAGCACTAAATGAATCCCTGCCGCCCTCGCCTTCTGTGCAATACGGGCTATGAGTTCTTCTACTTTTTTACCAACTATCATCATCATGTCGGCAAATTCATCTACCACAACTACAATCGCTGGTAACTTTTCTAAAAATGGCGCTTCTGTTTCCATGCTTTCTTCAGACTTCCATAAAGGATCGCGAATTGGTTCACCTTCCTCTATCGCCTTCAGTACTTTTGCATTAAAACCTTTAAGGTTTCTAACGCCTAAAGCTGACATGAGTTTATATCGACGTTCCATTTCCCCAACACACCAGCGAAGTGCATTAGCTGCTTCTTTCATGTCTGTGACGACTTCTGCCAATAAATGCGGGATCCCTTCATAAACTGAAAGTTCAAGCATCTTAGGATCGATCATAATCATACGTACATCTTCAGGTGTTGATTTATACAACAAACTTAAGATCATTACGTTTACACCCACAGACTTACCTGAACCAGTCGTACCTGCAACTAATAGGTGTGGCATTTTGGCTAAATCAACAAATACTGGTTTGCCTGAAATATCCGCACCTAAAACCATAGTCAATGGTGACTCTGAAGACTGAAAAACATCGTCAACGATCACTTCACTTAATCGCACCATATCACGTTGTTTATTCGGTAACTCAAGACCAATGACTGATTTACCTGGTATCACTTCCACAACACGTACTGATATAGCTGACATTGAACGAGCCAAATCTTTAGACAAGGTGGTGATCTTACTGACCTTGACACCAGGGGCTAAATCCATTTCAAATCTTGTTATAACTGGTCCCGGATAAACTCCCACAACACGTGCTTCAATGTTAAAGTCAGCCAACTTGGACTCAAGAAGGCGCGATACCATTTCTAACTCTTCTGGCGTTATTGGATTCTTAATTTTATCTGGACGTTCAAGTAACTCAAACGAAGGCATAACCCCTTGCGGAGCCTCGACTTTGGCGTCATCGCTATCCTCAGTATCTTCAACTTCATTCACTTTTTGATCTTCAGTCGTTTCAGAAGACGTCTTTTGTTTATTTCGTGAAAGACTAATTTTTTTCTTTAGTTCACTAACTGAGATTGGACTCTTTTTAGCGGCCTTTGGCTCTGGTTCATCTAATATCTCTGGAGGAATACTTGGCTCTACACTAAATGGGCTATCGTCAATATTTTCAGCATCAAAGGAACTATTCGCATTCCAGTAGGGCTCATCCGATGGAATTTTTTCAACTATTTGGGGAGTTTGTTGCGTTTCTCCATTTTGTTTATTTAATAATGGAATAGAAGTATTCCTCAACTTTTCTGGCGTTTTGTATAAAAACTTGCCCAAAACGATAACAAATGCTCCCAATTTATCGATTATTGTTAGCCAAGAAATACCACTCAATAAAGTCACTCCAGCACAAAAAAAGCTTAATAGCGTTAAAGTAGTACCGACTAAACTAAAATAAGGAATGAGTGAAGAGCTTAGGATATCGCCAATCACTCCACCTGCCCCATAATTATATATGTCACTGGCATTCATACTTAATAAACCCGTCGTACCAAGTACCAGTAAAATGACACCAATAATCCTAAGACCGATGTTCAAATAATCTATTTCTAACAAATTTTTAGTTTGTTGAAACAAAAACCATCCAACGAATGCACAAGCAAAGGGTAAACTGTAAGCAAAACTCCCAAAGGTAAAAAATAGGATATCAGCAAACCACGCTCCTATTGGCCCCACCCAATTATTCACGTCGGTTTGCAATCCTGCTTGGCTCCAACCAGGGTCGGCTTGATGAAAAGAAGCTAAGGCAAGTAATAAAAAAAGCGCAAATAAGCAACTGATCATCATGCCTACTTCCATTATTCTTTGAATGCCTGTTAGTCGCGCCATAGTTTTATTATCATTCTGAGTTTAAGACTAAAATGTCTGAAAAAATATATACCACATACGATACCAGCCAAGGGCAAAAAATCCTAGTTATCAAAGGCCTAACGCTCGGATATTAAACAATTATTTTAAACTAATTTTCACCAGAGTAGACTCTTTGACCTCTTCCATCACAACATAGGTTCTTGACTCGCTTACTCCAGGTAATTGCAACAATGTATCACCTAGTAATTTTCGATATCGAGACATATCTGCAACCCGGGCTTTCAAAAGAAAGTCAAAGTTACCAGAGACTAGATGGCACTCTTGAATATCTTCATGTGTTTTAACTGCTGCGGAAAACTTCTCAAATATATCGACTGATGTTTTGGTCAATGTGATTTCTACAAAAACCAACATAGACGCGCCAAGTTTAGAAGGGTCAACGCGAGCATGGTATCCCGTAATGTAACCTTGAGACTCTAGTCTTTTAACTCGCTCTAAACATGGACTTGCACTTAATCCAACCCTAGCGGCTAATTCTGCATTGGTTATTTTACTGTTTTTCTGAAGTTCAATGAGTATATTTCTGTCAATTCTATCTATATGTTTCGGGGTGTTAATAAGCAAATTAAATACTCCAATACTAATTTTTATCAATATAATATACCGCCATTAACCTTATTACCCAATATTTAATTGGAAGACATCCTCTATAATTCTGCCATTGAAAACTTACAGCTTTGGAATTTAAAATGATAATAGGTGTGCCAAAAGAAATTAAAAACCATGAATATCGAGTTGGGCTGACTCCTACTGCGGTTAAAGAACTTATTAGTCATCAACACAGTATATTAATTGAAACAGAAGCGGGAATGGGGGTTGGCTTTTCAGACATGGATTATATTTCAGCCGGAGCTGAGATTGTTGATAACGCCCAAACAGTTTTCGACAAAGCTGAATTAATAATAAAGGTTAAAGAGCCGCAACCAAACGAATGCAAAATGTTACGTTCTGGTCAAACACTCTTTACCTATTTACATTTAGCCCCTGATCTTACTCAAACAGACCTTTTAGTTAAATCGGGCAGTACGTGTATTGCTTACGAAACAGTGACTGATAATTATCATACACTCCCCCTTTTAGCTCCTATGAGCGAAGTGGCAGGTAGAATGGCAGTACAGGCTGGGGCTCACTACCTAGAAAAAGCTCAAGGAGGTAACGGTACACTTTTAGCAGGAGTCCCAGGAGTAACACCGGGTAATGTGTTAATAATTGGTGGTGGAGTAGTAGGCACAAATGCAGCCAAAATGGCGATGGGAATGGGCGCGAATGTCACAATATTAGATAGGTCATTACCTAGATTAAGAGAATTAGACGACTTATTTTTTGGCCGATTAAACACGGTTTATTCAACGTCAGATGCTATTGAGTCGTACTCAAAAGAAGCTGACCTTGTTATTGGTGCTGTGCTTATCCCAGGCGCTGCGGCACCAAAATTATTAACGCGAGAAAATATCGCTAATATGAAGAAAGGAGCTGTGGTGGTGGATGTCGCCATTGATCAAGGAGGTTGTTTTGAAACATCTAAAGCTACAACCCACCAAGATCCAGTATATGTTGTTGACGAAGTTGTACATTATTGCGTGGCAAACATGCCTGGAGGTGTCGCACGCACCTCCACAATAGCCTTAACTAACGCTACCTTACCTTTTGTTCTTTCTCTAGCTAACCAAGGCACAAAAGCAGCACTTTTAGCGGACCTACACCTTTTAAATGGCCTAAATGTGCATAAAGGAGTCGTAACGTACAAAGCCGTAGTCGACGCATTGGCAGATAAGTTACCACTGAATTACATGAAACCAAAACAGGCGTTAGAACTTAATTAAAAGCCAAAACACCAATGGAATAAATCAAAACCATTGGTGTTTTGCACTAACCCAAGCAGGGTTAACTCAAAATTGACTGATTAATATCTATTAGAGTTTGAATTGGATCGGCTGATTGGGTAATAGGACGTCCAATCACCAAGTAATCTGAACCGGCATCAATCGCTTGTTTGGGTGTCATAATTCGCATTTGATCACCCTTATCAGCCCCCACAGGCCTGATACCCGGAGTGACGAGTGTGAAATCTTGAGACACTTTAGTTTTAATTAAATTTGCTTCTTGGGCTGAACACACAACGCCATCGAGCCCACTGGAATGTGTAAGCTGCGCTAATCTCAAAACCTGCTCTTCTGGAGTGGATGTTATGCCGATGGCGGATAGCTGCTGTTGATCCATGCTAGTTAGAATAGTCACCGCTATTAGCAATGGTTGAGAAGATCCGTTGCTTTCTAATGCGGTTTTAGCATATTCCATCATTTTGGGACCACCCGACGCATGAACATTGACCATCCATACACCTAAATCAGCTGCGGCTTGGCAGGCTTTAGCGACCGTATTTGGGATGTCATGAAACTTAAGATCCAAAAACACGTCGAAATCTTTGTCGATTAATCCTTTAACAAATTTGGGGCCAAAATGAGTAAACATTTCTTTTCCAACCTTTAACCGACATAATTTTGGATCCAATTTATCAATAAATGCATTCGCATTTTGTAGTTGAGCAAAATCCAATGCAACTACAACTTTTGGATCTTTATCTATATTCGTCACTCTATTCCCCATCTAAACCTTTAATTGGTTTTACTGCACCCCACTTTTTGCAGGATGGGCATAACCAATGAATTTTACTACCGGAAAAACCACAACTATGGCATCTATATTTGGGCCTTTGTTTGATTTGTTCTTCTACTAATTCTTTTAATAACACCAAACTATTAGTTGATTGTTCATGATCTTGTAGATCGATATACAAGCCCATTAATGTTTTGAAGCCTTTCATAGTTGGGTGTTTTTTTAACTGCTCTAATAGAACTTCAGCTGCCTTGGCACTTTGTCCAGTTTTAGCGAACTGTTGAACTTTTGCTAAGTAAGCTGTGGCGCACAATTGCCAATATTTTTCTAAAATTTGTGTGAACTTTGTATCATCTGATAGCTTTTCTGAGCATTCAGAAATTAAGGGAATAGCTTCACTTAACCAATTAACATCTCGAACGGGCACTTGTTCTAAATGAGCTATAGCTGCCTCATATTGCTTTTGCTGCATAGCCATTTGACCTAACATTAACCAAGGTCTAACCGCTTTGTCGTCAGCAACTATGGCTTTTTTCAAATGACTTTCCGCTGCGTCAAACTTAGTATCAGCAATTTCTACGTTAGCTTGTTCACAATAGAAATGCGCAACTCTGGCACATAACTCTTCGCTATCACCTCCTGCACCAATCATATTTTCGGCTAATTCAATTGCTTTCGGCCAGTCTTTAGTCGATTGGTAAATATTAAATAATTGGGCCTGTGCTTTTATAAAATATTTCTGGCTATTCATTAGTTGTAAAAAGGCGTTTTCGGCTCGCTCTAGAAAGCCTGCCAAAATATAATCTCGACCTAATTCAAATAACGCAGTCTCTCTAAGGGATGCTGATATTTCTTCATTGCTTACTAGGTTTTGATGTACACGTATCGCTCTATCTAACTCACCTCGATGACGAAAGAACTTGCCCATCGCAATATGAGTTTCAACCGTATCACTATCTAAATCAATCATCTTAATGAGGGTATCAACGGCTTTATCGGGTTCGTCAGATAAAAGGAAGTTCAGGCCACGGTAATAATGCTTAGCCAAAATGCTAGATTGTTTATGTTGCGCTTGGCGCACACTATTGCGCCCCATCACCCAACCGTACCAGGCTGCAACAGGTAACAATAAGAAGAGTGTTTCTAACATTATTTTGGAGGAACCACTTGAGATAGCTTTTTATTCTTTCTTTCTAAGCTACCAATACGCCATTTAAGTCTGAAAACATAAGCTAAGAACAAAACACTAGACACTAAAAAGCCCAAACCAAAACTTATACCTAAAACGTAAGACATTTTAACTTGCTGAGAAAAATCATTAATTAAATAGTTAACTAACACAAGGTGACTATTTTGTGCACCGACGACACCAGCAATAATTAGCACTAACAACACAAAGATGAGCAACACTAAGCCTTTGACTTTCATTTATGATTTCCTATGTCTACTTGGCTTTGACTAATAATTGGAAAGATATTTGTGTTCATTTCTTTAATACTCACAAATATTTATAAAACTTTATCTTACTCTAACAAAAACGGCACTCCAATTGGAGTGCCGTTTTTAAATTAATTATACAAATCAATGAGCTAAGCTTTCGTTAACTCTTTCACGTAATTCTTTACCTGGCTTAAAGTGAGGAACGTGCTTACCTTCCAATTTCACTGTTTCACCTGTTTTAGGATTACGTCCAACTCTAGGAGCACGATAATGCAAAGAGAAACTACCAAATCCGCGGATTTCGATACGCTCACCTTTTTGTAAAGTTTGCGCCATTTGCTCTAACATTTCTTTAATCGCCAACTCAACATCTTTAGCTGGAACTTGACGTGCTTTATCGGCTAGTCTTTCAATAAGTTCTGACTTTGTCATGTACAAACTCTCCATTAATAAAAAGCTACTACTACCGATAATAAACGCGCTAATTATTTTGTCAAAGTTATATACAAAATAATTAACGCATAGGTGACTAATTAATTAGTCGTTTTTCGCTTTATTGAACGCGTCAGCAAAGGCGTTACTGAAACCAACTTCTTCTTGTTGATTTACTTTATCTAACGCTTCTTTCTCATCTGCTTGGTCTTTTGCTTTAACAGATAAGTTAACTACGCGGTTCTTACGATCTACGCCCATGAACTTAGCTTCGATTTCAGTATCAACACTTGCTACTTCTGTAGCATCTTCGACACGGTCACGAGATAAATCAGCAACGCGGATATAACCTTCTACTTCTTCAGCCAATTTAACAGTAACACCTTTAGCATCAACAGCTGTAATTGTACCTACAACAATTGTACCTTTCTTAGTGTCAGTGATGTATTGGTTGAACGGGTCTTCTTCAATTTGTTTAACGCCAAGTGAAATACGCTCACGCTCAGGGTCAACTTGAAGAACAACAGCTGAGATTTCGTCACCTTTCTTATAATCACGAACAGCATCTTCGCCAGTCTTATTCCAAGAAATATCAGATAAGTGAACAAGACCATCTATGCCGCCATCAAGACCGATGAAGATACCGAAATCAGTGATAGATTTAATTTTACCACTAACTTTATCGCCTTTACTTTGTGCTTTAGCGAACTCTTCCCAAGGGTTAGGGATACATTGCTTAAGACCAAGAGAAATACGACGACGTTCTTCGTCAATTTCAAGAACCATAACTTCACAAACATCACCAAGGTTAACAACCTTAGATGGGTGGATGTTTTTGTTAGTCCAATCCATTTCTGAAACGTGAACTAGACCTTCAACACCGTCTTCGATTTCTACGAAACAACCGTAGTCAGTAAGGTTAGTTACAGCACCGCTTAATTTAGCGCCTTCAGGGTAACGGTTAGCGATTTCTTGCCAAGGATCGTTGCCCATTTGCTTCATACCAAGAGAAACACGTGACTTCTCTTTGTCGAATTTTAATACTTTAACGTTGATTTCATCACCAACATTTACGATTTCACTTGGGTGTTTAACACGTTTCCAAGCCATATCTGTGATGTGTAGAAGACCATCTACACCACCTAAGTCAACAAACGCACCGTAATCGGTAAGGTTCTTAACGATACCTTTAACTTCATGACCTTCTTCAAGGTTAGCAAGTAATGTATCACGCTCTGCACTGCTTTCTGCTTCGATAACAGCACGACGAGATACAACAACGTTATTACGCTTAGCATCAAGTTTGATAACTTTAAATTCTAATTCTTTACCTTCAAGGTGAGCTGTGTCACGTACTGGACGAACATCAACTAATGAACCTGGTAAGAAAGCACGCACAGTATTAACTTCAACTGTAAATCCGCCTTTAACTTTACCGTTAATCACACCAATGATGGTTTCTTTTTCAGTGTAAGCTTTTTCTAATTCAACCCAAGCTTCATGGCGTTTCGCTTTTTCGCGAGATAAGATTGTCTCACCGAAGCCGTCTTCTACTGCATCTAATGCAACGTCAATTTGATCACCAACAGCAACTTCTAGTTCACCGTCGTTGTTTCTAAATTGTTCTACAGGGATGGCACTTTCAGACTTAAGTCCAGCGTCTACAAGTACGATGTCTTTATCGATAGAAACGATAGTACCTTTAACGATAGAGCCAGGACGGGTTTCAAGTTCTTTTAAACTTTCTTCAAATAGATCAGCAAAATTTTCAATCATAGTGTTTTAATAAATTTCTTTTTGACATCCGCGTTACAATCCAGTCAGCGCGGGGTTGTTATTCATTACCAAATCATCCATAACTTGGCGGTTTTATACTTTTAAGCTATTTGTTAACTTGCAATTTCAGTTAGTTTCGCATTAACAAATAATTCAATCTTTTCAATAACTTGGTTTATATCCAACTCTGTTGAATCTAATACCAAAGCGTCTTTTGCAGGCACTAAAGGAGCAACTGTTCTATTTGCATCTCGCTCATCACGAGCCTTTATGTCGGCCAAAAGGCGCGGCATACTAACATCATGACCTTTATTTTTCAACTGCTTATAACGTCTATCAGCGCGTTCTTCTGCACTAGCCGTCAGGAAAATTTTTGCTTGGGCTTCAGGGAAAACAACTGTTCCCATATCTCTACCATCAGCAACTAACCCAGGCGTCTGTTTAAATGCTCTTTGTCTTCTTAGTAAGGCTTCTCTCACTCGGGGAAGTGAAGCGATTTGAGAAGCTACCGAGCCTACTTCTTCAGTGCGAATAATGTCACTGACATCTTCACCTTCAAGAATGATCCGTACACCTTTGTCCGTTGTTTCGAAATTTACATCTAAACCAGAAGCTAAAGGTAATAATCCAGCTTCATCTTCAGCAGGGATTTTGTGGTGGGTTGAAGCAATCGCTAATACACGATATATGCTTCCACTATCTAAAAAGTGCCACCCTAATTTTTTGGCTAATAATGTACTAGCCGTTCCTTTACCCGCTCCGCTTGGTCCATCTATGGTAATAACAGGTTCTATGTACATGCGCTCTCCTGAGCCAATGAAAATCGCGCGCAATTATACCCATACAATTTATATAAGCAATGACACTTGGGTTACAATTTATTAACTTATTGTTTCAATTGAAGACCTATTTACTTCCGGATACAAAAAAGGGGCTTTATGCCCCTTTATTACTGAATAAATAGCCTTATTGACAAATAGTTGCAAACCTATCGAAATAATCTGGAAAGGTTTTCGCAGTGCAACCTGGATCATTAATAGTAACCGGTGTATCACTCAAAGCCACCAAAGAAAAACACATGGCCACTCGATGATCGTTATAGGTATCGATTGCGGCATGTTTTAAATCAGTAGTTGGCGTAACACTAATAAAATCTTCACCTTCAATAACGGTTGCCCCAACTTTTCTGAGTTCAGTACTCATAGCGGCAAGCCTATCTGTTTCTTTTACTCGCCAATTATATATATTGCGAATAGTTGTTGTGCCTTCGGCGAATAACGCTGTTGTGGCGATTGTCATCGCGGCATCTGGAATGTGGTTCATGTCTAAATCAACTGCTTTTAACGGAGCGCCTTCTACCTGAATAAAAGTTTCTTCCCAGGTTACTTTTGCCCCCATTTTTTCTAACACTTCAGCAAATTTTATGTCACCTTGGATACTTGATTTACCGATCCCAGTCACTTTGACAACCCCACCTTTTATGGCTCCAGCGGCTAAAAAGTATGAAGCAGAAGACGCATCTCCTTCAACCATAAAGTGCCCTGGTGATTGGTATTGTTGCTTACCTTTGACCACAAACCTTTTATAGTTTTGATTTTCTATTTGAATACCAAATTTGGAGATCGTATCTAGGGTTATATCGATATAAGGCTTTGAAACCAATTCTCCACTAATGGTGATACTCGTGTCATTCGAAAATAAAGGAGCACTCATTAGTAATGCAGTTAAAAATTGACTAGACACACTGCCATCTACGGTTATTTCACCACCTTTAAGTTCTTGACCTTGAATCATTAAAGGAGGGTAATCTTCATTTTTTAAGTACTCAATTTGGCCGCCTGCTTGGCGTAATGAATCGACTAACGCGCCTATCGGGCGCTCTTCCATTCTCGGTTCACCGGTTAATTCAAATGAACCTTGGCTGCTTGCTAGTGCAGCGCATAAAGGACGCATTGCAGTACCCGCGTTACCTAAAAATAAGCTAACAGGTTCTGAAACGTTAAACGCGCCACCATTCCCGGTTACCCAACACTGAGTCTTACAGTCTGACAAACGATATTTCACACCAAGTTTTGCCAAAGCGTTTAACATATGGTGAATGTCTTCACTGTCCAATAAATTCGTTAAATGGGTTTCACCATTTGCAAGGGCTGCTAACAACAAAGCTCTATTTGATAAACTTTTAGAGCCCGGTACGTTTACCGTCCCTTCTATTTTATTAATGGGTGATAATAATAACTGTTCCATTAACCATTTCTCCTAGCGAAATCTCGCATAAATTTTGTCAGTGCTACTACGCCTTCTATGGGCATAGCATTATAAATGCTGGCACGCATGCCGCCTACAATTCGATGACCTTTAAGTGCCACCAAACCATTTTGTTCTGCTTCGGTCAAAAATTGAGTATCTAATTCTTTATCTTTGAGGTGAAAAGTGACATTCATTTTGGAACGATAATCAGGATGCACATTATTGGTATACAAGTCACACTCATCAATACACTGATACAATAATGCCGCTTTTTCATTGTTCTTTTTAGCAATAGCGGTTAATCCACCCTGCTCTTTTAACCACTTAAAAACCAGTCCGGCTAAATACCAAGAATAGGTTGGTGGTGTATTATACATTGAATCAAACTTATCGATGGTTTTGTAATGTAAAAATGTAGGCGTTTCAGGCATGGCGTAATCGAGTAAATCTTCTCTAACGATAACAACGGCTAATCCTGAGGGACCAATGTTCTTTTGTGCACCGGCATAAATAACACCAAACTTAGAAACATCTATTGGTTTTGATAAGATATTTGAAGACATATCAACAACTAAAGGGATCTCACCAGAATCTGGAACTTGGTTAATTTCAATTCCATCAACAGTTTCATTACTACAATAATGAAAATACGCACTTTTTGTGTCTAAATCATTAGGTGTTATTTCTGGCGCTGAAAGTAGTCCATCTTTTTCAACTGTATTACCAACAACCTTGGCCTGCAAAAACTTATTAGCTTCTTGTTGAGCTCCTTTTGACCAAGAACCAGTTAATAAAAACTCAGCACTTTCACCAAGCCCTTTTAAATTCATTGGAACAGAAGAAAACTGTCCTCTTCCCCCACCTTGAATAAACAACACTTTATAATTATCAGGAACAGACAATAAATCTCTAAGATCTTGTTCTGCTTCATTGGCAAGCGCAATATATTCCTTACAACGGTGGCTCAATTCCATCACAGAACGACCAGTACCCTGCCAATCAATAAACTCTGCTTGGGCTTGCTTCATTACATCTGCTGGTAACATAGCTGGACCAGCACAAAAATTAAAAATTTCTGACACTTTTTTCTCACCAAAAAAAACGAGTGGCTAGGCCACTCGTTATTAGAACAACTTATCGAGTATTAAGAACTAGAACTTAGCTAGTTTCCATACTTTTCAATAGAAAAAATATGACTCTCTTATTCGTCTTCGTTAGATTCAGAACTATCTGCTGGTGCTGCATCAACGGTGGGCTCTTCACCTTCAACAATCTCAGCATCAACTATCTCAAGTTCTTCGATTTCATCTATACGTTGAAGGCCAACAACATGCTCACCTTCAATAGTACGAATTAATCTTACACCTTGCGTGTTACGTCCAACAGTAGACACTTCCTCTACTCTTGTACGAACCAATGTGCCTTTATCACTGATCAGCATGATTTCATCACTGTCGTTAACCTGCACGGCTCCGACAACTTTACCATTACGCTCAGATACTTTAATAGACACAACACCTTGGGTAGCACGACTCTTAGCTGGATAATCTGCAACCGGAGTACGTTTACCGAATCCATTCTCTGTTGCCGTTAAGATAGCGCCGTCACCTTGAGGTACAATAAGCGATACCACTTTTTGACCTTCTTGCAGACGTATGCCTCGAACACCAGTAGCTGTTCTTCCCATTGGACGCAATGCTAATAATTCTTCACCGGTTTCCGGATCAAGTTTCACATTACCCGTTTCAGAATCACGTTGTTTCTCATTGAAACGAACAACTTTACCAGCATCAGAGAACAACATAATGTCGTCTTCACCATGGGTGATATCCACACCAATCAATTCATCTCCCTCATTTAAGTTAACAGCAATGATGCCGTTAGCTCTTGGGCGAGAGTATGAAGTTAATGCCGTCTTCTTAACCGTACCGTTAGCTGTTGCCATCAATACATATTTACCTTCTTCAAATTCTTGAATTGGTAAAATAGCGGTAATACGTTCATCTTCTTCGAGAGGTAAAATATTCACTATCGGTCTACCACGTGCATTTCTGCTAGCTAGTGGTAACTGGTAAACTTTCAACCAATACAGACGGCCTCTAGTAGAGAAGCACAAGATATGATCATGGGTATTAGCGACTAACAACTTCTCAATGAAATCTTCATCTTTCATCTTAGTAGCAGATTTACCACGGCCACCACGACGTTGAGATTCATAATCATTTAGTTTTTGATATTTAACGTAGCCTTCATGTGAAAGAGTAACCACAACATCTTCTTGTTCGATTAAATCTTCTATATCAATATCGTGAGAAGCAGCTGTAATTTCTGTACGACGTGCATCGCCATATTCATCACGTACTTTTTCTAACTCTTCACGAATAACTTCCATTAAACGTTCTGGGCTACTTAATATGTGTAATAACTCAGCAATGATTTCAAGTAGTTCTTTGTATTCTGCAAGAATCTTGTCATGTTCTAGGCCGGTTAATTTATTTAAACGTAAATCTAGAATTGCTTGAGCTTGTTGTTCAGTCAGGAAGTATTGTCCATCACGAATACCAAACTCTGGCGCTAACCAATCAGGACGAGCAGCGTCATTACCTGCACGTTCTAACATTTCAGCGACATCACCCAATGACCAACCCTGAGCAGTTAACGAAACTTTGGCTTCTGCTGGACTTTTAGAAGCTTTAATTAAGGCTATGATTGGATCAATATTGGCTAGTGCAATGGCAAGCCCTTCGAGAATATGCGCACGTTCACGAGCTTTTTTCAGTTCGAAAACAGTTCGTCTAGTAACAACTTCTCGTCTATGTAATACAAACGCTTTTAGAATATCGAGTAGATTAAAAATCTTCGGTTGAGTCTTGTCTAACGCCACCATGTTTATTCCGAACACAGTTTGCATTTGTGTTTGTGAATAAAGGTGATTTAACACGACCTCTGCTGATTCATTCCGTCTTACTTCAACAACAATACGCATGCCGTCTTTATCAGACTCGTCACGTAATGCAGATATACCTTCAATTTTTTTGTCTTTAACTAACTCGGCAATTTTTTCAATTAACCTAGCTTTGTTAACCTGATATGGAATTTCGTGCACGATAATGGTTTCTTTACCATTATCTTCAGTTTCGATTTCTGCACGAGCTCGCATATAAATTTTGCCACGCCCAGTACGATAGGCTTCTTCAATGCCTTTTCTTCCACTAATAAAAGCAGCGGTTGGAAAATCTGGCCCTGGTATATATTCAATCAACTCTTCAATTGATAACTCAGGGTTGTCTACTAATGCAATACAACCATTTACCACTTCAGTTAAATTATGAGGAGGGATATTAGTTGCCATACCAACGGCAATACCAGAAGAACCATTTACCAATAAGTTTGGTACTCGGGTTGGTAAGACTTCTGGAATATGTTCCGTACCATCGTAGTTAGGTACAAAGTTAACCGTTTCTTTTTCTAAATCGGCCAATAACTCATGGGAAATTTTCGCCATTCGAATTTCGGTATAACGCATGGCCGCTGCAGAATCTCCATCTACAGAACCAAAGTTACCCTGGCCATCTACCAACATGTAGCGTAAAGAAAATGGCTGAGCCATACGAACAATGGTGTCGTATACAGCTGAATCGCCATGAGGATGGTATTTACCAATTACATCCCCTACTACACGAGCAGACTTTTTATAAGGTTTATTAAAATCGTTTTTCAGTTCGTTCATGGCAAATAAAACGCGGCGATGTACCGGTTTTAGTCCATCTCTTACATCAGGCAGCGCCCTGCCAACAATCACACTCATCGCATAGTCGAGATAAGAGTTTTTTAGTTCTTCTTCAATATTAATAGGAAGAATTTCTTGGGCGTGATCAGTCATATACAGCCTTGTCCCTAGTCGTTATTATTAGAGTATGATTATAGGAAAACTTACATGGTTTCTTTCAAAGCTAGGACTTTAAAAGAATATTTAGTTTTACCCAATATTACCTTTATTTTCAACCGCTCAATACTATCACCTACAAAAATAAATAAATAGCGTATATCGCCCATATAGTGCTCAATAAACCAGCAGTTGAGCATATATGCTATTTATATAAGATAAGTTTTCGCTCTCAGGGGTTATTTTAGGCTGGATAGTAATAGAAGTTGCTGGCTATAATGAGCACACTATAAGAACAAAAAGAATATCTTCTATAACATGACCCAGTCTCAAAATGTTGATCACGCCGAAATACAAAAATTTTCTGAATTAGCTTCCAGATGGTGGGATCTAAATGGTGAATTTAAACCATTACATCAAATCAACCCTTTAAGAACTGATTATATTAATCAACATAGTCTGGGGTTAGAAGGCAAAAAGGTATTAGATGTGGGCTGTGGTGGCGGTATTTTAGCTGAGAGTATGGCTAAACACGGAGCAACTGTGACTGGCATTGACATGGGTGAAGCCCCACTTGAGATTGCCAAGTTACATGGTTTAGAATCTGGTTTATCTGTAGATTACCAACAAACAACAGCAGAAGAATTTGCCGAAAAACATGCAGGCCAATTTGACGTGGTGACATGTATGGAAATGTTAGAGCACGTGCCCGATCCAAGTTCAATCATTACAGCTTGTTATCAATTAGTTAAGCCAGGTGGCCATGTGTTTTTCTCCACATTAAATAGAAATATCAAATCTTATCTGATGGCTATTGTTGGAGCTGAGTACATCTTAGGCATAGTCCCTAAAGGAACCCACCAACACAGTAAGTTTATTAAACCCGCCGAATTAATGTCTTGGATTGATAACACCCCATTAAATATTAAAAGAATGATAGGTTTGCATTTAAATCCAATGACGCAAGAATATTATCTATCCCAACAAAATGTTGATGTAAATTACATAATACATTGCACAAACGGTGTTAAATAATGACTACGACGCCTAACGCAATGTTATTTGACTTAGATGGAACCTTGTTAGATACAGCGCCTGATTTGGGTAACGCCCTTAATCACATTTTGCGCTTGTATAAAATGCCTACGGTGACTTATCAGCAATATAGAAACATCGCCTCTGACGGTGCTAAAGGCCTATTAGAGTTAGGTTTTGGCGAAGAGTTAAAAGAATATGACTTTACTAAACTTCGTCAACAATTATTAGATTATTACGAACAAAATATATGTGTAGACACCTGTTATTTTGAAGGTATCGAAACTCTACTTAGTAATCTCAATAAACAAAATATTCCGTGGGGAATTGTCACTAACAAACCAGAATTTTTGACCCTAAAATTAGTTAAATATTTTCCTCTTTTAGAAAATTGTGCAGTGATTATATCTGGAGATTCATTGCCAAATAGAAAACCACACCCCGAGCCATTACTGCATGCCCAAAAGCTACTTAATATTGCAACACCGAACACTTGGTATATAGGTGACGCAGAACGAGATATACAAGCAGCCAATTCCGCAAATATGGTAAGTGTCGTTACATTAAATGGATACATAGATAAAAGCATTGATGTTGATATGTGGAACCCTGATATTAAAGTGTCTAGTGCAAGGGAGCTTTTATCAATTATGTGAACTAGTCTATTTATTAAACTAACAATAAAACACGACATCTTGTGTGTGATTTTTTTTCGACCCCCTATATATCCACATGTAATTAATAGCTCATTATTTAATTCAAAATAATTTAATAAAAAAAATAAGCTAAATTTTAACTTGCATTCCATTAAAACGAACTTAAAAAAGAGCTTTTAGGTGAGTCACCACTAACCTTTTATTTCACTCTGTTTAATCGAACAAATAACCACCACATATTGGGTTGCAATGTGATCGAAACCTCACTATCTTGTGTTAAGTTTACTTAAGCAGTCACAGATTAACTACTCGTGACTATAATTTTAAATTTATGGCTAAAAGTAAATAAATAACGACAAAAAACGGGTAAATAATACAACCTGTTATTCTCACGCTTAATAAAGCTATCTATACGGCTAAATAATAAAAGTAACGGCATAAAACATGAATAATAATTTATACGTCACCAAACGTACTGGCGAACGCGAAATCATTGATCTGGATAAAATTCATAAAGTGATTGAATGGGCTGCCAAAGGGTTAGATAACGTTTCTGTTTCTCAAGTTGAAATAAAAGCACATATTCAGTTTTATGACGGTATAAAAACCGCCGATATCCATGAAACTTTAATTCGTTCAGCAGCTGAATTAATTTCAACGGACTGCCCAGATTATCAATATTTAGCCGCTCGTTTAGCTATATTTCATTTACGTAAGAAAGCCTACGACAGATTTGAACCACCGGCTCTATATGATCATGTAAAGAAACTTGTTGATGCTGGCAAATACGATCAACATTTATTAGAAGACTATACCCAAGCCGAATTTGAAGAAATGAATGATTATTTAGATCATTGGCGAGATATGGATTTCAGCTATGCCGCAGTTAAACAACTAGAGGGTAAATACCTAGTTCAAAACCGAGTAACCGGGGAAATATACGAAAGCGCCCAGTTTTTGTATATTTTGGTGGCAGCGTGTCTTTTTGCTAACTACGAAAAAGACACCCGTATGGATTACATAAAACGTTTTTATGATGCCACGTCTAAATTTAAAATTTCGTTACCTACGCCAATAATGGCTGGTGTAAGGACCCCTACTCGCCAATTTAGTTCTTGTGTATTAATTGAATCAGGTGACAGTTTAGACTCAATTAATGCGACTTCTAGTGCCATCGTTAAATACGTAAGTCAAAGAGCTGGAATTGGTGTTAATGCTGGACGCATTCGAGCTTTAGGTAGCCCAATACGAGGCGGAGAAGCTTACCATACGGGTTGTATACCGTTTTATAAACACTTCCAAACGGCTGTTAAAAGCTGTTCTCAAGGTGGAGTACGAGGTGGTGCAGCTACCTTGTTCTATCCGTTATGGCATTTAGAAGTAGAGTCTCTCTTAGTATTAAAGAATAACCGTGGTGTAGAAGAAAACCGCGTTCGTCATTTAGATTACGGCGTACAATTTAATAAATTAATGTACACCCGTTTAATTAAAGATCAGCACATTACTTTGTTCAGCCCTTCAGACACCCCTGGTTTATATGACGCGTTTTTTGCAGACCAAGATGAGTTTGAGCGTTTGTATGAATTATACGAAAAAGATCACAGCATTCGTAAGAAACAAATTAAGGCTATTGAATTATTTAGTTTGTTTATGCAAGAGCGTGCCAGCACAGGTCGTATATACCTACAAAATGTGGATCACTGCAACACACATAGCCCGTTTAATCCCAAACTGGCACCGGTTCGTCAAAGCAACTTATGCCTTGAAATTGCCTTACCAACTAAACCTCTTACACATGTTAATGATGAAGAAGGTGAAATAGCTTTATGTACTTTGTCTGCATTTAACTTAGGTGCAATAGAAAGTGTTGATGAGTTTGCAGAATTATCTGACTTAGCGGTACGCGCTCTAGACAGCTTGTTAGATTATCAAGATTACCCAGTACCCGCGGCATATAATGCCACTATGGGAAGACGTACCCTTGGAATAGGTGTAATTAACTTTGCGTATTATTTAGCGAAAAATGGCGTTAAATACTCAGATGGCAGTGCTAATGGTTTAGTGCACAAAACATTTGAAGCCATGCAATACCATCTAATGAAAGCTTCATGTAATTTAGCCAAAGAAAAAGGCGCATGTCCTAAGTTTGACGAAACAACTTACTTCCAAGGTTTAATGCCAACCGATACTTACAAAAAAGACCTAGACAAAATATGTGATGAACCTTTGCACTGCGACTGGGATGCGTTGCGAGCAGATATCAAACAATATGGTTTACGTAACAGTACTTTGTCTGCATTAATGCCATCAGAAACCTCTTCACAAATATCTAATGCTACCAACGGAATTGAGCCGCCACGTGGTCATATTAGTGTCAAATCAAGTAAAGATGGTGTGTTAAAACAAGTTGTTCCTGAATACGAAAGACTTAAAAATCAATATGAATTGTTATGGGATTTACCTTCAAATGACGGTTACTTACAACTAGCTGGCATCATGCAAAAGTTTGTTGATCAAACTATTTCAGCTAACACAAGTTACGACCCTAATAAGTATGAAGGCGGCAAAGTGCCAATGAAACTTCTACTTAAAGATCTGCTAACAAGCTACAAACTTGGGGTGAAAACACTGTATTACCATAATACTCGAGACGGTGCAGATGACTCTTCTCAATTAGAGTTAACCGAATCTAAACAAAAATTCACTCCTAAAGAAGTGGTTATTGTAGAAGATGACGATTGCGCTGGCGGAGCTTGTAAAATCTAACTTACAAGTTATCAAAAGAATAACCAAGCCACTTAATATTAAGTGGCTTATTGGTAAATAATAAAAATAAAACGGCAAGTAGACTTAATGAAATACACCACTTTTAATCAAGTAAGTAATAATCCTTTATCTGAACCTATGTTTTTTGGTAACCCAGTAAACGTAGCCCGTTATGATCAACAAAAACATCAAATTTTTGAAAAGTTAATTGAAAAACAAATTTCATTTTTTTGGCGTCCAGAAGAAGTTGACGTCAGTAAAGACAGAGTCGATTTTCAAAAATTAAGCGATTCTGAAAAGCATATTTTTATTTCCAACTTAAAATATCAAACACTGCTGGATTCAATCCAAGGAAGAAGCCCTAACATCGCATTTTTACCGATTATTTCTATTCCAGAATTAGAAACCTGGGTTGAAACCTGGTCTTTCTACGAAACCATTCATTCACGTTCTTACACCCACATTTTACGTAATTTGTTTGGTGATCCGAGTAGCATTTTTGAAGACATCGTTGAAAATGAAGAAATCAAAAAGCGCGCTGCTGATATTTCTAAATATTATGATGACCTCATTTTTGCCACACAACTTTGGCAAACCCAAGGTGAAGGCGCACATACAGTTAACGGTAAAACGCACGAAATTACCTTACGTGAATTAAAGAAAAAGCTGTATTTATGTATGAACTCTGTCAACGCATTAGAAGCCATTCGTTTTTATGTCTCATTTGCCTGTACATTTGCGTTTGCAGAACGCGAACTTATGGAAGGCAACTCTAAGATTATTCGATTAATCGCTAGGGATGAGAACCTTCATTTAACCTCTACGCAGCACATACTTAATCTTTGGGCCAAAGGTAAAGACGACCCTGAGATGGCTGAAATAGCTAAAGAATGTAAAGAAGAAGCGACGAACATCTTTCTTAATGCAGTTGAGCAAGAAAAAGAATGGGCAGCGTTCTTATTTCAAGAAGGTTCAATGATTGGTTTAAACAAAGAAATTCTTTGTCAGTATGTTGAGTTTATAGCAAATCATAGAATGTCGGCTATTGGTTTAGGTCAACCTTTTGATGTGAAGAGTAATCCATTGCCATGGATGAATAACTACTTAAACTCTGACAATGTACAAGTTGCCCCTCAGGAATCTGAAATTAGCTCCTACCTTGTAGGCCAAATAGACTCAGAAGTCAGCGCTGACGACTTTGGTGACTTTGATCTCTAAGTTGATGATACAGACATCAAGTCAATGAACATAAAAACACATACAAAAAATGGCACCTTTCACGTGCCATTTTTTGATGGTGATTCAGTATTACAAAGTATTGAACGTCAAGACGTTGATGTACAATCCCATTGCAGAGATGGATTCTGCGGTGCGTGTAAATGTAAACTTAAATCAGGTCAAGTAGAGTACACGGTTGATCCACTAGCCTACATGGAAGATGACGAAATCCTTACTTGCTGTACTATCCCTGTTACCAATATTGAAATTGAGTTTGACTAACTCAACTCCCCAAATACCAACCCAACACCAACCCCAACCAAACCGCTCAACTCATTTATGTACCGCGACAACTCTAATTAAAACATCGGTGCTTGTTTTCTAATATGCTTGTAACGTATCGTTAACATGTCGATTAAAAACAAACATTCACAGCATTGTGGTGTTAGCTATTAATAATAAAAAAATTGGGAAACTATCAGATGGTTGCAAAAAATAACTATAAATCTGCGTTTGCATTTTTAACCATACTCTTTTTTATGTGGGGCTTTATTACCGTACTGGTTGATGCCTTAGTTCCTAGATTAAAAGATGTATTTGAATTAACTTACGGCCAATCAATCATGGTGCAATTTGCCTTTTTTGGAGCCTTCTTTTGTTTTGCTATTCCTTCAAGTTTTTTATTAGAAAAAATTGGGTATCAAAAGGGAATTGTGGTTGGTTTATGTATCATGGGTTTATCTTGCTTATTGTTCTATCCTGCCGCTAGCATCAGAGAGTTTTGGATTTTTATTACCGCCTTCTTTACTTTAGCCGCCGGCATAACCTTATTACAGGTTGCTGCAAACCCCTATGTAACACTTTTAGGAAATGAAGAGTCGGCTTCAAGTAGGTTGAATTTATCCCAAGCCTTTAATAGCTTTGGTACCTTGCTTGCTCCCGTTGCAGGCGCCCTATTCTTACTCAGTGATACAGTATTAGATGCTAAGAGCATTGAGCAATTAAGTGAAACCGCTCGCGTTGATTATTACGCGACAGAGGCGTTATCGGTACAGCAACCGTTTTTGATTATCGCAATGGTACTTTTTGCACTTGCAGCGATATTTGGTTTTAAATCATTACCTTCACTCATCAAAAAAGCCCCTAAAGATGGTTACTCACAATTGCTTAAACACAAAAAGTTTTTACTCGGCGTGTTGGGCATTTTCATGTATGTAGGTGCAGAGGTATCCATCGGAAGCTTCTTGGTTAACTATTTCCAGGAGTTACAGGTTATCGACGCTATTAAAAATGACGCTTTTCTAACCAACCTCTCATCATTTTTGTTGATAGGTAAAGATATCACCCAAGTAGACACTAACGCGGTATTAGGCTCATTTGTCACCTTATATTGGGGCGGCGCTATGGTAGGACGTTTTGTAGGTGCATTTCTAATGCGCTTTATGAGTAGTGGTAAACTATTAATGATTTTTGGTTTACTAGCCAGCACCATGATTGTTATTTCAGTTACATCAAGTGGCATTACTGCGATGTTTGCTATTCTGGCTGTGGGTTTGTTTAACTCCATCATGTTCCCTACTATCTTTAGTTTGGCTATTGATGGGTTAGATAACTTAAAAGCTCAGGCTTCAGGGCTGCTTGTTATGGCCATAGTAGGTGGGGCGTTTATTCCTAAGATAGTTGGCACTATAGCTGATGCGTTTGGAGCAGATGAAAGTGGAATGTCTGCAACTAGTGGCCTAGGCATTGCTTTCCTTAGCTTAATACTTTGCTACGGTTACATTGCTTACTTCGGTTCTACTAAAGCCAAAGATAGCGCCGTATCGGCCGCTTAAAAACAACAAACAGCTCGTGGTGGTGAATGATCACCACGAGTTAACTTTGCTAAGAAATCAATCTAGATCCTACAACTACTTTTTAAATTAGTCCTTTAACTTTACTTACCCCTTTACCAAAAGTTTACAAACCAATATCAGTCAAAATTTTAAGGTACTTTGCATCCTGTTTATATGCACTAAATCTTGGGTCACTCTTAGTAAAAATTAAGCAATTAGATTGGTAATCTACCGCTGTATCCAACAAATCATACATCTGTTGAGGTTGTTTCAATATTGCGTAAATAGCAGCAGTTTCATAAGGGCACATATATTCATCTTGCGCTTTTGCTTCTAGTATCAAGGCGTTTGCCTGCTCTACATTTCCTGCTGAGGCATGACTTTGAGCCAATAAAATAAGGGGTAATGGCGCCCTATTGCTCAACTCAACACCTTTACGAGCCAAAGTCAGGCTCTTATCCAAGGCGCCATTCATATAATAGGCAACAGACAACCCCATCATTGGGTAAGGATTATTGGGATGAAGCTTTACCTTTTCTATCCCCCACTCAATAGCACTATCCAGCTCATTGACCATCATTAATGCCCACAATCCCCAATCGGCTACTTCTTCGTTTAGTGGGTCAAGTGCGTTAGCTTTTTCTAGAGACTTTTTAAGGTTTGGTATGTCTCCAATGGCTGTATAATATAAAGTAAAACCTAACTCGGTTAACACTAATGTAGGATCTTGTTGTTGGGCTTTAGTTAACATGTCTAATGCTTCTTGCCATTGAAGAGCGTGTACATAGGCCAAACCCAACAAAGACATAACCTGTGCTGACTGAGGGTTTATTCTGAGTAAATCAGTCGCTGAACTAATCACCTTTGGAAGAATATCTTTAGGCTTGTCAAAGTAAGTCATGATAATTCTGTAGGCATTTGATTTAGCGATATATGGCTCTTCAAATGCGGGATCTAATTCAATCGCCTGCGAAAAATAATCGATTGCTTTTAATACAGACTGATAACTCATTAATGATAACTGATGACGACCTTCAACATATAAATCATAAGCCACAAGATTATTGGTAGGTACATGGTTTAACAATTGTTTTTCATCTTCCAACATAATAACTTGCAAAGATCGCGTCACTGACTTTGCCACTTGAGCTTGCAAATCAAAACGGTTAGTTGTGCTAACCTGCACGTCATAATCTTGATCCCACAACAAGGTACTGGTTTGGATATCTTCTAACTCTACTGTTATTCGAATATTGCCATCTGCACCTTCACTTACCACACCGTCCAACACATAATTTACATTAGGTAATTGTTGTTGAATATGACTTCTAATTTTATTGTTTTTAAAAGTGAAGGAAGATGGAGGCGCAATAGTTTTAACGCCAGACACTTTGCGTAATGCTTGAATTAACTCTCGAGTAACTTGGTCTGCAAAAGGTTCCCATGTCTCTGAATGATGACTAGATATAGAAAATGGAACGACCAAAATAGTAGACTGATCTGTTTTTGAATTAACCTTAACGGGTGCATCAGTACTGCCCCAATAGAAAATCGAAACAACTAGTACAAATACGGCACAAACAATCGCTAGCAACAACTTAACACCCATTAAGCGCGAGTTTATCCCAGCATTACTGACAGGCTCTGGTTGCCTATTCGATATATCGTTTTCACTCATATCAGCACTAGCTGTAGCTATATGACTTTTTTGTTCTGAAGTCGAGATTTGACTTACATTTGCTACGAATTGATAACCTCTAGAACGAATGGTTTTTATCACACATTGTAATTCTCCATTATCTCCTAATAACTTACGAGCCGTTTTAATATGATTACTTAAAGAGGTATCAGATACTTCTCTGCCTTGCCAAACTTGTTCAAACAATTCATCACGAGAAATCACCTGGTTTCGGTGTTCAATTAAATACACAATTAAATCGAACACTTTAGGCTCTACCGATAACAAGACATCATCCGTCCTGACTTCGAACTGGATCAAGTTAACTTCCGTATTGTTAAAACGATAAATCATTCATATTCCATTTAGTAACACGTCGTTATTGATAGTAAAAATGGCGTAAACCAGCGTAACATACAAACATTATTTAATTATTAGCTGATTATTTAAAACCTTTAATTTAACCAATCTGATACTTCTTGCAAGGCTTGAATAGGATCTTCATTCTTAGTCCAATACTCTAGTCCTATAAAACCATTAAAAGAGCTTTGTTGAATAGCAGCAAAAACCAACGGGAAATTCAATTCCCCACTTTGTAGTTCGTGTCTACCTGGATTACCAGCCGCATGAAAATGACCAATAAACTCAATGTTAGGCAAAATGTTATTAAGTACATTACCTTCACTAATTTGTTGATGATAGATATCAAATAAGACTTTAACCTTAGAGCTAGAGACTTTTTTTATTACATCAAATGCTTCTGAACTGCTTATTAAATAATAACCTTTATGATCCACCAGTTCATTTAAAGGCTCAACAACCAAAGTAATATTTTCAGCTTCTAAAATCTTTGCCGCAGCTTTTAACCCATCTATTAAAGACTGGCGCTGAACTTCTCTAGGCACTCCATCAATAAAGTCCCCTACTTGAGAAATTAACGTATCAATATTTAGCCTCTTAGCAACGGCAATAGACTCTCTTAGACCCTGTAAATAATCTTCTCGTAAACTCGGTTCAACTAGACTAATAAATTTTGTGCAGCAACATGAAATAGATAAATTGTATTTATTTACAGCACTTTGTAGGGCAACTAAATCCTTATCCCACCAAGACCAAAACTCAATGGTTGATATGTTGGCATCAGCGGTTTTTCGACACGCATCTTCAAGGGATAGATCTCCGAAAACTGCATCAATACAAAGTGAAGGAGATAAATTATTTGGCATTAGTAAGTTCACATATAAAAAGTTGAATTTTATTATAAAGCAGCGAAGTAAATGATAGAAATGTTTATGTTAAGTAACGAACAAATTTATAAGTGAACTAAAGTTAATTTCTCCTTATACATGCACTAATATCGACGCCTGATCTTTCTTGGTCATTTTACTTACTACCAGCATAAACGAATTATCTATCATGCGCTCTATTTCACCTTGGGGAATTGAGCCGTCTAAGATTACTGTGTTCCAATGGACCTTGCTCATATGGTAACCAGGAATGACCGCAGAAAAGATATCTCTCAACATAATGGCTTCTTGAGGATCACATTTTAGATTCATCCACCAGTCTTGTTGCCCTTTGCCGTCTCCATTTCCCATTTTACCGATAGCCAAAGTAGCAAACATTTTACCTTTTACCTTATATACCGCTACGCCTTCGCCAAAAGGAAAGGATTCAGTAGTATGAGGTTTATTTAAGATATACGACTTGGCTGTTAATTCATCCATAATACTCAAAACTTAAAAGGTCACTGTGCAGTGACCTTTGTTATTTGTTTATTTAAGTAAATCCAATACATTCACCAAGTCAGTCTTACCATTTATTATTTCATCAGGCGTAAGACCTGATATTTCATGAGGAAACACCAACCATTCATCGCTTTCATGCACATAATAATCAGGTACAAAATCCGTTTTGTTATTTTGAGGCTTATAATAGGGACAGGCTACACGTACATCTTTAGGCATATTGGCACGAGACAACTTATTCAATTGTTTGATTAAAGCTTCAACACTTCGACCAGAATCAAATACGTCATCAACAATCAATAAGCTATCTTCAGCATTGGCGTTTTCAATTACATAATGTAAACCATGTACTTTAATAGTTTTAGCTTGTTGGTTAATACCGTAATATGAAGACGTACGAACGGCAATGTGATCTGTATCAACTTTTTTAAAGTCAAAATACTCTTGTACTGCAATACCAATAGGTGCCCCACCTCGCCAGATCCCAATGATAAACTGAGGACGAAATCCACTTTCGTATACTTGAGCTGCTACTCTAAAAGAGTCTTCAAGTAACTGTTGAGCGGTGATAAATGTTTTTTCCATCGAACTTAAACCTTAAAATAATACAGTAAAATCTAACGCATAAATTGTCACCGTTAATAGTGACAAACATGACCAATTGGTCATTGTAACCTTATTTGTTAAAAATGCAGACTAATAACACAATTATTCATATTTTAATGCCTGAGCGGGGCTCACTTTTAACGCCCTGTATGCAGGATAAATACTCGCTAAGAAACATAATAACAATGAAATAAACACTAACATCACAACTTGTGTCCATTGCAAATCAACAGGTAAACCTTGTCCATTTGGCCCCAAAAACACAGGCACTCTAAATAGGGCCAATAGATTATTGATTTGACTCACTAACAACACTCCAGTGATCAAACCTATTAAGGTACCTTTTACGCCGTTGTATGCTCCATTAAACAAAAATATATTCATAATATTTCGTCTAGTCATGCCTTGAGTGAGTAAAATCGCAATATCCGGTTTTTTCTCTGAAACCACCATAACTAAAGCTGAAACAATATTAAAAGCCGCGACCGCTATAATTAACAACAACATCAAAGACATCATGTTTTTTTCCATCTTAACGGCATCAAACAAAGCGCCTTGTTGTTGTCTCCAACTTGTTGAGCTTAATCCCATCTTATTTAATGTTGTGACAACACTTTTATAGTCAAATGCATCTTGCAAAAACAGTCTGGTTTTAACCAATTCCTGATCTTTGTCTCGCAATAAACGTGTAGCATCATGGATGTTCATTAACACTACCTTGTCGTCTAAAGCAGAACTCATATCAAAAATGCCCTTAACAGTAAAAACTCTTTGGCTATACATCCTACCAAACGGACCAAAATAACTATTTTCAGAAGAAATTAATCGGGCTTTGTCACCTACCCTCAATTGCAGTTTTAGCGATAATGCTCTGCCAATAATAATTCCATAATCACCTTTAACTAAATCGCTTAATTTCCCTACCAACATATTTTGGCTAATGATGGACGACTTTTGCATCACTTCAGGTTCAATACCCTGAAACATGACGCCTTTTAATCCATAGCCAGATTGTATTAACCCTTCTGATTCTAAGTGTAAGGACGTCGACTCTACGCCAGGTAAACCACTCAGATTTTCTAAGTGACTGGGTTCTTTTTGATAAGTTTCTACCAAAATGTGAGAGGTAATACCTAAATTTCTAAGTTTTAGTTCCCCTTCAAAGCCATTCATCACAGCTAAGACTGTAATAAGTGACATCAACCCCAACGCAATACCTGCTACTGAAAAGAAATTTATAAATGCGATAAAGCTGCTGCCTTTAGACGCTTTCGCGTAACGTAAACCAATAAAAGCAGAAAGTGGATAAAACATGTAAAATGAGACTCTTAAGACGGTAAACAGTTAATAAATATATTTTTAACTATTGGTATACTATTGAATGTTAATGAATAATACGTGCTTGCTCGCGATCTCTCAAGGAAAGCAGATGTTAAAAGACCGGAGAATACATGGATAACTTAAGCCTAGATCAAAAACATGATCAATTTAGTGAATTTTTCATGATAAAACATGACATTCCAGTCAATCTTCGTGTAATGAATAGTCATTTTGAGTTACCAGCCATCGATGAATTACACAACCATATGCCTTATACTTTTCAAGTGGCGAGTGAACTGGCTGATATAGAAACAAAAGCACTCAGGCCGCTCCGAAACTTAGGCGAACATGCAAGTGAACTGGCTGAATTTTTAAACCACCAGTCTCGTAAAATAGATTTAATGATGTCATTAATCTTACAACAACAAGCGGATCCTGAAGAAAGGTTTCACTCTACTCAATTTGGTGGAGGTGGAATAACGGTTCAAACACAATCAGAAATTCAAACAAGTGCTACCGTTGAACTTAGAATATTTCTACGAGAAGAGGCCTCTGCCATATTTTGTTATGGTGAAGTTATCTCTTGTAAGCAGATTGAAGATAAGTACCATACATCACTCATTTTCACTCGTATTCGAGAAGAAGATCAAGATTTATTGGTTAAAGCCAGTCTTCATCTACAAGCAGCAAGTTTAAGAAAACGAAATAAAACTAAACTCAAAGACAACGAATAATTTTAATGACACTAAGTATTTTTGCTCCACCGTTACCGAATAACACCAACAAATTAAAAAATGATATACGCCACTGGGGAAACCTTCAGGGTAGTAGCACAGCCCTAGTTATCGCTAATGCAGCGCAAAACGCTGATGGACCAACATTATTGATCACAGCAGATACGCCTAGTGCCATTAAGTTAGAAAAAGAGCTCGATTTTTTTCTATCCGATCAATCCTTAGAAGTGCAATTATTTCCAGATTGGGAAACCCTGCCCTACGATAATTTCTCTCCTCATCAAGATATCGTATCCCAACGATTAGAAGCGTTATATCAGCTAACTCAAAACGAAAAGCGGGTATTCATCGTTCCAATCAATACACTCATGATGCGCATGGCGCCTGTCGACTATATTGGTAAATATTTACTCATATTAAAAATAAACCAAAAGTTAAACATTGATGACTTTAGGAGCGGATTAGAAAGAGCTGGATATCTGCATGTAAATCAAGTTATGAGTCACAGTGAATTTTCAATTCGTGGCAGTATTATTGATTTATATCCAATGGGAAGCCAACACCCTTATCGAATTGATTTATTTGACGACGAGATAGATAGCATTCGACATTTTGATCCTGAAACCCAACGTTCAGGTGACAAAATAAACGAAATTAAATTATTACCTGCAAGAGAGTTTCCAACAAATAAAGAAGCCACGACTTTATTTAGACAACAATACTTATCCAAGTTTGATGCGAATAATAGTAAAGAGTCTGTTTATTATCAGGTAGGAAAAGGACTCATGCCTGGCGGTATTGAATATTACCTGCCTTTATTTTTCGAAAAAACGGCCACCTTATTCGATTATTTAAATACTGACACGACCTTATTAATGTTCGGTGATTTAGCCAAAGCCCATGAGCATCATTGGAAAGATGTACATCATAGATACGAACAACTCAGGTATAACCTAGCTCGCCCCCTCATGCAGCCTGCGGATATT
Organism: Paraglaciecola sp.; assembly: GCF_051252315.1. Lineage (GTDB taxonomy): Bacteria > Pseudomonadota > Gammaproteobacteria > Enterobacterales > Alteromonadaceae > Paraglaciecola. The sequence goes on from NZ_JBPOFP010000022.1 coordinate 40,716, forward strand.
TATATTAGGGAAGAAGAATTATTTTCGGCCTTAAAAGTGTGGCCTCGAGTGCAAATTCAAGCCCATTCAACAGACAGCAAAGCGGGTCACTATAATTTCGCGACCGATAAAGTGGGTGAAGTAGCCTTAAAACCTCAAAATAAAGTCCCTTGGACATCTTTAAAACAACAAGTTTCTGAATGGCAAACCAGTAAAGTAAAAGTGCTTTTTAGTGCAGAGTCTGCTGGTAGACGTGAAGGTTTATTAGAAATTTTAACCAAAGCGAATATCAAACCTAAGGCCTTTGAAAACTTAAGTGATTTTATTACCAGTGCTGAACCAATCGGTATCACGGTTGGCCCTGCAGAGTTTAGTTTTTTAATCAAAGAATCAAAAACAAATATAGCTTTTATTACTGAAACCGAATTACTTGGCCATAAGATCAGTCATAGGCGAAAGAGAGATACACGAAAAGGCACTGATGAAACCGCCATCATTCGTAATTTGGCTGAACTGGCTATAGGCCAACCTGTGGTTCACTTTGATCATGGTGTTGGGCGTTATTTAGGACTACAAACCTTAGATGCGGGTGGCGTATCAACCGAATACCTCACCATTGAATATGCAAAAGAAGCGAAACTTTATGTACCTGTTGCTGCGTTGCATTTAATTAGCCGTTACAGTGGTGGTGACATCGATCACGCACCTTTACACCACCTAGGTAACGACACTTGGGCTAAAGCCAAGAAAAAGGCAGCTGAAAAAGTAAGAGACGTAGCCGCGCAACTGTTAGATGTGTACGCTAGGCGTGCAGCAAAACCCGGATACGCTTTTAAAATAGCATGGGATGAATATCAATCATTTAGTGACAGTTTTCCTTTTGAAGAAACACTCGATCAACAAAAAGCCATTAATGCCGTTATCCAAGATATGGGGTCAGCCAATGCCATGGATCGATTGGTATGTGGAGATGTAGGATTCGGTAAAACAGAAGTGGCTATGCGTGCTGCCTTTATTGCAGCCAATCAAGGTAAACAAGTCGCTATTCTTGTCCCAACAACCCTATTAGCCCATCAACATTTTGAGAATTTCAAGGAACGATTTGTCAATTGTCCTTTTAGGATTGAAGTGTTATCGCGATTTGTCAGTGCTAAAGATACCAAACAAATTATTAGTAATATTGATGAAGGTAAAGTTGACATAGTGGTGGGTACCCATACGCTACTTCAAGAAAAAATGAAGTTTAATGACTTAGGATTAGTCATCATTGATGAAGAACACAGGTTTGGCGTGCGCCAAAAAGAGAAGTTTAAAGCACTTCGTTCAGACGTAGATATTCTGACTCTGACTGCTACCCCTATTCCACGTACGTTAAATATGGCCTTAAGTGGTATGCGAGATCTCTCAATTATTGCTACACCACCGGCTAAACGTTTACCTATCAAAACCTTTGTTAAACAACGTAATAAAGACCTCATTCGAGAAGCAATCATGCGAGAAATATTGCGTGGTGGCCAAGTCTATTTTTTACACAATGAAGTAGATACCATTGAAAGAACGGCTGAAGAAATAAAGGAAGTTGTACCTGAAGCTCGTATCGTCATTGGTCACGGCCAAATGCGTGAAAGAGAATTAGAAAAAGTTATGTCTGATTTTAACCATCAGAGATTCAACGTTTTATTGTGTACCACTATCATCGAAACGGGCATAGACGTACCGTCAGCCAATACCATTGTTATGGACAGAGCAGATCACTTAGGATTAGCACAGCTTCACCAATTACGTGGTCGTGTAGGACGTTCACACCATCAAGCCTATGCTTATTTGTTAACTCCACATCCAAGACGTTTAACCAAAGACGCAGCAAAACGTCTAGACGCGATATCTTCATTAGAAGAACTAGGCGCAGGTTTTGCCCTTGCCTCACATGATCTAGAGATACGTGGTGCAGGAGAATTGTTAGGTGATGGTCAATCAGGGCAAATTTCCAGTATAGGATTTACCTTATACATGGATATGTTAGAGCAAGCCGTTGAAGCATTAAAACAAGGTAAAGAGCCAACATTAGACACAGCTTTGTCTGAACAAACAGACATTGATCTGCGTATTCCAGCGCTGATACCAGATGACTATATACATGACGTAAACACACGTTTGTCACTGTATAAAAAGCTAGCGGGTTGTAAAGATGAAAGGGCCATTAACGAATTACAAATAGAGATGATCGACCGATTTGGATTATTACCTCAAAACACAAAACATTTACTGGATATCGCACAATTAAAACTTAAAGCCAAAATGATTGGAATAACTAAAGCCGAAGGCACACCTAAGGGAGGCTTCATTGAGTTTTCTCAAGAAACAAAGATTAATCCAAGTTTCATTATTAAATTAATCCAATCTCAACCTAAAATATACAAGTTAGACGGCCCGCAAAAACTAAAATTTATCGTGCCTACTGAATCAGCCGCAGATAGACTGTCCTTGTTTAAAGATGTTCTTGATCAATTTAGTCAGCAGTTAAACGTTGCTTAGTGAGTAAAATACAAATATGTCATTGATAAATAATAAAAAACGTTTCATTACAAAAACACTCCTAGCAGTTACCTTGAGTACAAGTGTATTGGGAAATTCTGTTCTTTCACAAGAACAAGAATGGTGGTTCGACGTTGAAGTGATTTTATTTGATAGAAACCTAACACCTGATTCAGTGTCTGAAAAGTTTAAACAATCTAGCCTGTCTGCAGCCAATAGTCAGGCTACCGATTTGTTTACTCCCTATTTAACCCCTAATTTAGAATACATACGTGTAGGATTGCCATTTTGCCGACTCTCTAGAGTTCAGCAAGAAGAAGAAAAGTATCAGCAAGATTTTGCTTTTCCCGAACCTACTGACGAATCTTCTGAAAACACCGATGATGACAACGATAATTCTGACGACCTTGAGACGCCAACTGACGCTCTAGCTATCGAGGGTGAAGAAGCCCAAACAAATTCAACAAAAGACAGCTTTGAATACCAAGTGGTAAGCAATGATATTTTTGAAGATAAGGTTAAAACCCCTCCTACTGCAGCTGTTCAAGACAACCTGCGACAAGAGACCTCACCTATTGAGGTTCAAAGCACCAAAACTGAAGTTGAACTTTCTCCACTTTCTGAGCAAACAACGACAGAATTAGTGATAACTAAAGAGCCTGAACGCATTCTACAAGATCTCATTGAACCTGAATGGTTAGAGTGGCAAGCTCCTAAAGCTTATCCTTGTGTATATGCGGAACAAGTTGAACCATCGCTCTTAACTTTTGAACTCAATCAAGAAAGCTTAGAGATGGACCCGTTATTCACCATTGAAAACACTCCGGTGCAAATCCAAGGTGTTGAATGGCAAGAAAAACGTGGTGCATTTTTGTTACCTAATGACTTATTTCGTATGAATGATCTTTATCAAAGTATTAAAGACCAAAAAGACATTACCCCCATTTTACATTCTTCATGGCGTCAAAAAGTTACATTTGGAGAACAAAACGCTGAGGTATTTCGTTTATTTGCCGGCAAGAACTTTGCGACTGAATTTAATTCATTAGGTTTAAAGCACCCAGATAAGATTACAGATATCCCCCTTGCACTGACGAACGAAAATGAGAATTACATTCCAGCTGAAGAACGCCTTAACGCTTTTAGAACAGAGCTACAAGCTAATGCTTCGTTGCAACAAACAAATGCGACTTCCAATAGTGAACCAAATACTGCACCAATCCAAAGTATCTTTAATAAGATCAATCAAGCATTAATTTCTAATGAGCCTGTTTCTAATGATTTCCATGTCAACCAAACGCAAAGTAACGATACTGAAGTAGTCGCTGAAGAAACAAGCCAAATTTGGCAAATTGACGGCAATATAAAAGTCTATCTCAAAAATGTAGGGCGAGTCCCCTATTTGCACATCGACAGTAATTTAGATTACAGAACACCAGTATATGACAGTGACATAGAAGAATTCACACCGGAGAACTTGTTGGCCACAGACAAACTTGCGGCTCAACTTGGGAACATTGATGAAGTATCTCCCTCTTCTAATGAAATCAACACAGCTAACTTTTTACAAAGTGCAAACTTCAACCAACTTAGGCGTGTTATTAGTAAACAAGTTCACTATTTTGATCATCCACTATTTGGCATGATTGTTAGGATCCATCGATATAAATGGCCTAAAGTCGAAGAAGTAAGCCAAACGCCAGAATAACCATAAGCAAGTACGCCAAATTCTGGATAGGTAATATAAACAAAATGCTTAAAGTACGAGTATTTTAACTATACAATGCGCGCCAAAATATAAAGCTTAAATCACTTATATAAATCATTCACCTTATCGAGTAGTCAGATGAAAATATTTATTAACCTTATTCGTAACCTATTGGGCGGCATAATCGTACTGATAGACCTTATCACCCGAGGATTTCCTCTAAAAAGACCGATACAGGATCAAAAACAAATTGAACAAGAAGCGAAAGATTTGTCTCTTTACCAATTTTTTGCTTGCCCTTTCTGTATCAAAACCCGACGTGCAATGTATAAACTGAACTTACCTATAGCGAAAAGAAATGCGTCGTCAGGCTCTCCATTTCGGGATGAACTGTTAGCGGAAGGAGGCAAAATACAAACACCATGTTTGCGTATAGAAAAAGACGGAAAGGTTGAATGGTTGTATGAATCTTCTGAAATAATACGTTATTTACAACAACGATTTGCTTAATAAATGACTTAATATCTTAGTTAATTGACGGGGAAGATAAAGCCTCCCCGTCAATAATCTTACTTAAGCTCTAAAACTTCAATGGAGTTTAATTCAGGACCCCCGCCTTTATTACCACTTCCCATAGCAATGTACATTTTATTGCCAATTAAGGCAGCATTTGTACCATGTCGCCCTCGTTTTAACTTAGGCTCTTCTTGCCACTGTTTAGCATCTAATCCAAACGAAACTGTTCGGCTACTTGCTGGTTTCGGAGCGTGCTCACCACCGGCATAATATAAACGATTGTTATAAACAACAGCGCCAGCACCCGCAGTAGGTATCGACAATCTTGTTTTTAATGTTTTCCAAACATTTTCCTCAATGTCGTAAACATCTACTTTATCATTCACTTGGCGCATAAACGCACCAAACGCTTCAGGCTCATGATAGCTGCTGTTGCGACCGCCGAATGCTATTAACTTTTCATCTAAAATCGCTGCATTAGAGTGATCACGAATGTGAGGCGCATCAGTTAACTCCGTCCAAGTATTCGTTTTAGGATCAAATACATCCAACATATTGGATGTTCCACTTGTATGACCAAGCTTAATGCCACCAACGATGAAAACTTTTCCATTATGAACTGTAACACCCGCCCCTCCTCTGCGGCGTGGCAAAGGTATTTCAAAGCCTTGCGCCCATTGATCTTTCTCAGCGTCGTATTCCCAAACATGAGTGATAGGTTGCTCTTTTGGGTACTTGCCGGTTAACCCCGTAACAATCAGGATTTTACCATCAATAGAAACAGGGGTAATGTGATGCATTTCAAATGGTGTAGTGGCATTGTTTGTCCATGTCTTAGTCGCTGGATCAAATACATCGATAGGTTTCATACCTCGGCCACCAATTACAAATACTTTGTCCTGATGGGCAACAAGGCCGTTTTCATGCCTAGCTGTAGAATGTCCTTTTGCGTCTAACGTTTTCCATTGACCAGTAACCTGTAAACTAATAAAACATAAAGCTACTAAGGTTATTTTCTTAAAACTAATAGTGCGTATCATTTTAATCACTTCCCATTTACCAAGGTAATATCTCACCGTTTGAATGCCAAAAACTGCCAGAGTTTGACAAATTTAACTCTTCAATTCGTTGAACTAATCTAGTTACCGATTCGGTGGCAGAGATATCCCCGCCATAATTCACCATCTCTGTTTGCACATAACCTGGATGCAATAAAGCCACTGCTACACCTTGAGCTTTTAGATCATGGGCCAATGACACCCCAGCTATATTTAACGCAGCTTTTGACATTCGATATCCATAACGTCCACCAGAGGTGTTGTCTTCAACAGAGCCCATACGACTGGTAATCAATGCCACTTTGGCACCTGCATTTAATTGTTTACTGAGTAACTGTGTGACTAACACAGGTCCCAAGGCATTTACTCGGAATTGATATTCGATAGTAGCAGTATTAAAATTATCTAACGACTCGTCAGCTAATACACCAGCATTATTGATAAGCAAATCAATCGAGATATCACCTAAAGCAGGCAAACATTTTTCTAAACATTCTGGATTGCTTACATCCACTTTATCAATGACTTGTGCGCCCGTTTGGTTTAACTCGTCACTGCTATTGCGACACAAAGCAATAACCTTATTTCCCTTTGCTATGTACTGTTTTACAAACTCTAAACCAATGCCTCTATTTGCACCGGTTATCACGACAGTTGCCATAATTATTCCTTTGTACTTTTCATGAGTGTTAATAATCGTTCTAAATCTTCAGGTGTATCAATGCCAGGAGGAGGTGCCGTATTGGCAAGCTCTACATGGATTTTTTTTCCATGCCATAACACCCTAAGTTGTTCTAATGACTCTATCTGCTCCAACCCTGAAGGTGACATATTGACGTATTGGTTAATAAATCCAGCGCGGTAAGCGTAGATGCCAATGTGACGTAAATAAAAGTCACCAATTTCATCGATACTGTCTGCATCTAAAAAACGGGAACGGTCATAAGGAATAGTTGATCGAGAGAAATATAAGGCGTATCCCATTTTGTCTACTACAACCTTAACCGAGTTTGGATTAAAGGCTTCTTCCACATCTGTAATCTTTACCGCCAAAGTAGACATTTCAGCTTCTTGATGTGAATGTAAGTTCTGTGCGACTTGACGGATATTTTCTGCAGGGATATAGGGTTCATCTCCTTGCACGTTCACCACCAACTCATGGGCTAACATATCTTCCATTTCAACAACTTCAGCTAACCTTTCGGTACCTGATTCGTGATGCGCACCTGTCATGCAGTACCGGCCACCAAAGTCTCTCACGACCTTTGCAATACGCGCATCATCAGTCGCTACTATGACTTTACTCGCTCCAGACTCAATCGCCCTATCATATACATGCTGCACCATAGATTTGTCATTAATTAACACTAATGGTTTTCCAGGGAAACGTGTAGACGCATATCTCGCTGGAATGATCACATTAAACTGCATTTTATGATTCACTTTTTAGTAGTTTCTCTAATTCTTCACTATCCACATGTTTAGCTTCTGTCTCTAATAACACTGGGATATTTTCTTTAATGGGGTATACCAGTCGGTCAAATTTACATATCAATTGGGCTTGTTTAGGCTGATAGATCAACTTTCCTTTACACACCGGACACGCCACAATATCTAATAACTTTTTATCAAAGGCCATGTTATTCCCTACTTTTATTTTTTGAGTTTGCTACAACTGTTTTTAACAGCTGCAAAAATTGAGATTCGAATTGTTGAGTTAATTTTGCATTTACAGGCAGATACCACCAGTCATCATGGGCAAATGAGGTACATTTCACTGCGTCTTTTTCAGTCATTAACACTGTTTCTTGTGGCAAATCTTTTTCTGTAAATTGATGATGATCAATAAAATTCAGACAAGCCTTAAGTTTAACCTGCTTACTTTTTAATAAATCAAAAAAGCGTTGTGGATTACCTATGCCGGCAGCTGCTACAACAGGTGTTTTAATGTCATGTATCGACATACTTTTGTTTCGATGTTTAACGTTGATCAATCTGCCTGATTCCAAAGACATTAAATGTTCACCGTTAGTCACAGTTCCACCATTTAATACAACAAAATCAGCCTTTTCTAAGCGCCAATTCCCTTCACGTAAAGGGCCTGAGGGTAACAACAGCCCAGTTCCAGAACCTCGTTTTCCATCAACAACAACAATTTCTATATCCCTTTGCAGCGCATAATGTTGAAGACCATCATCACAAATAATGACATTGCAGTTATGAGAGCCCACAAGCTCTTTAGCACCACGAGATCTGATAGGATCAACAACCAGTGGGCTATTAATGTTCTGCCTCATTAAAACTGCTTCATCCCCTACTACGTTTGCAGGGCTATTAGCGTCAACCGACACCGGATAACTAGCGTTTTTACCACCATAACCTCGACTTAATACGCCAGGCCTGTAACCTTCTTGTTTTAGTCGATTAGCTAAATATACAACCAAAGGGGTTTTACCATTTCCACCTACACTTATATTCCCCACCACTATGACTGGTACTGGAACACGTGTAGAAGGCTTTATTTTTAGTGCAAACAGTGTGCGTCTAAGGCTTGATAATAACCAAAATATAAAAGTAAATGGCATTAACAGCACTATAATTGACCAATGAAACCAACTGGGTGAATACCACATTTTATCTATCCACTTCACTGACTTTGGGTCTCCTCTGAAAATTGCAAATTATGCAATTGAGAATAGGCTCCACCTAGAGAAAGTAAATGGTTATGATCACCCTGCTCAACAATTTTTCCATTATCCACCACCAAAATTTGATCGGCATTTTCTATCGTTGATAAACGATGCGCCACCACGATACTGGTACGGTTTTGTTGCAGTTTATCTAGTGCATCTTGTATTAATTTTTCAGACTCAGTATCTAAGGCAGACGTTGCCTCATCTAGAATTAAAATTGGCGCATCTAATAATAAAGCCCTAGCAATAGCTAAACGTTGCCTTTGTCCGCCAGATAACATAAATCCATTTTCACCTACAACCGTATCTAACCCATCCGGAAGTTGCTCTAGAAACTCTAATACATGGGCCGTTTTTGCCGCCTGCAGAATTTGTTCTCGGTCAACCTTATCAGCTGAACCATAAGCAATGTTATTAGCAATAGTATCGTTAAATAACACAACGTGTTGTGACACTAAAGCAAATTGACGGCGCAAGTCCTTTAAGGGAATGTCCTTAAGGCCTACATCATCTAACAATATTTGCCCTTGCTGATTATTATAAAAACGCGTTAGTAAACTTGAAATAGTAGATTTTCCACTTCCAGAACGCCCTACTAATGCAAAAGTTTGTCCGGGCTCAAGCTTAAAAGAAATATTTTGTAATGCCGGCTCATCTGTATTTGGATAACTAAAGGTCACCTGATTAAATTCTATTTTCCCATTAGCACGGTTGAGGTTATTTGTGCCTTTATCTTCTTCTATGTTTTGATCTAGTACTTCAAATATACTGGCGCAAGCTGCCATGCCCTTTTGAAATTCACTATTTACTGTTGTGAGTTGTTTTAATGGTTTTAACAAAGCCACCATAGACACAAATATGCCTACCAGTACGCCCGGGGTTAATCCTTCAACAAGTCCTGGATAACTTGCCACTAACAACACAAATGCTAATGCCACTGAAGCGATAACCTGAATAGAAGACACACTTAAAATCCGAGCCACAATCAACTTCATATTTTGCTGACGGTTATTATTATTCTTTTCAAAAAAACTATCATTTTCTAACTTTTGACCACCAAACATTAAAACGACTTTATGGCCTTTTAATACTTGTTCAACAGAAGAAGTTAATCCCCCCATCGCTTCTTGGATCTTCTTACTGACCTTCCTAAACCTTTTGCTGACATAAGAAACAATCACGGCTACCAAAGGCCCAATAAGAATAAAGATAAGGGATAACTGCCAGGATTTTAAGAACATAGAACCCAATAAAAATACTACGAACGCCCCATCTCTAACGAGTATCAACAATGCTTTTCCTGCTGCATGTGAGACTTGTTCTGTATCGTAGGTTACTTTTGAAATAAGTTGGCCAGTACCGTGACTATCATGGAACGCCACGGGTAAATGAATATATTTTTGGAATAATTG
>NZ_JBPOFP010000023.1:0-50546 GCF_051252315.1 Paraglaciecola sp.
GATCAGGCTTTATAAATTATCTGATACCAATGTTTCTTCTTGTGATTAGAGCAATGCTTAGGCCAATTTTAAAAAGTATAATAAAAACATGTGGTTATGGAGTTTGGGAGTGATTTGTAGAGCAGTGTTAATTCGTGATTTTAGTGAAATTGACCAGATTTTTAAGTATTACACCAAAAATCACGACACAATTATCTAATTCAAATTACTGATTTTAAGTAATAAAAAACTAATGTGTTATGCCGCTTTTTCAAAATTTGGTGCATAATAGAGGGAGTTAATATTTTTTTAGGGAATTATTTATGAGTAATTGGCACGAACCTATTTTATTCACTTTCGCATTGATCACATTTGTTATGGGACTTAGCAGTATTATTATGAGTTTGTTCCCACAACCTGCTGGCACCAACCCGTTACAAACTAAAATTGAATACGGATTTTTCGGTGCATCAGGTTTAGTGTTATTTATCGTTTTTGTGTACGCTCTGTGTACTGCATAATTTAACAGATTTTGAGTTAAGTACTTTTCCTTAAGGCCTATCACTCACTCTTTGATAGGCTCTTAATTTAAACACTGGCAACATTGCCAAGAAGTGATCAAATATGTCCCCTTGTATTGCTTCAAAGTTTGTCCAAACTTTATCTGCACTAAAACAATAAACCTCTAGAGGCACACCTAATTCGGTAGCGGGTAGTTGACGTACCATTAAGGTCATATCTTTGTTAATTTTAGGATGGGCTTGAATGTAAGCCTGCATATAAGCTCTTAACGTCCCAATATTGGTTAATCTGCGACTGTTTACTAGGTCTTGAGTCTCAATTTTTTGTTCTTGATTAAACGATTGTAATTCTTGTAACTTAGACTCTACGTAAGCTTTGATATACCGAATAGAAGATAATTCTTTAAGCATTTCTTGGTCACAAAATTGAATGCTTTGTACATCAATATTAATTGAACGTTTAATTCTACGGCCACCCGATTCAGACATACCGCGCCAATTTTTAACTGACTCTGTTATTAATGCATAGGTGGGAATGGTAGAAATGGTTTTATCCCAGTTTTGTACTTTGACTGTGGTTAAACCAACCTGTAATACATCTCCATCGGCGCCATACTTTGGCATTTCAATCCAGTCACCTGTGTTCACCATGCGGTTCGCGGCAATCTGAATACCTGCGACAAAACCTAAAATGGTATCCCTAAACAACAATAACAAAATGGCGGTTACAGCGCCTAAGCCAGACAATAACAATAATGGAGATTTATCTAATAAATTAGAAATCATCAACAAGCCGGCAATAATGACTATGAATAATTTACCCACTTGAATAAAGCCAGTGATGGGGGCTTTTTTGGCTAAATTAGACGCATTGTAAGTGTCTTCTATGGTGTTTAATAAAGCGCTACAAGCCATTACCGTGACGAAAATGACATATACCACAGCGGACTTTTGTAAGAATGCCAGTAACGAAGGGTTTTCAATGAGTAAGGGGCTGAGTAAATAAATAGCTAAAGCAGGGAAGAGGTGTCCACTGCGCTTAAAAAAACCGTGTTTGTGTAATTCGTCATCGAACTGATTTTTACTTTTAGTGATTAATGCTGCCATTCGGCCATTAAAGATTAATCCTGATAGTTTTAGGCTTATCCAAGCTAAAACCAAAATAACACCTAAGGATATGGCCTGAAAGGTCAAACTTTCTGTAGGTACTTCTAAACCTAAGTAACTTAAACCTGTGACTAATTGTTGATGAATAAAATTTGATTCTTGCACTTAATTTTTCCCTACTATGTCTTCGATTACTTGATCTTTTTCTGACCAAGTGTCGTTTAACCAAAGTTGAAATTTTTGTTTAAATTCAGGGTCATTAAAATAATCACCGGTGATTTCTTGTGTGATAGGTTTCACTTTAACGTGTAACGCTACATTTTTAAGGTTTCCACCTAGCATAGCCATCATTGGGCTATCTTGGGTATTGGGATACACAATAGAAATATCCAAAATGCTTGTAAACAACTCACCCATAGCCGCCAAAGTGAAGGCAATGCCCCCTGCTCTAGGTGGTAATAAATTCTTATAAACACTGGCTTTTTGTTTATGTCTTTCGTGAGTGAACCTATTACCTTCTACAAAATTAATGACAGTAGTAGGGGTTTGCCGAAATTTTTCACAAGACTTTTTAGTGGTTTCTATATCCTTGCCTTTTAATTGAGGGTTTTTTTCAATAAATTGGCGGCTATATCTTTGCATAAATGGCATGTCTAATGCCCATGCTCCAAGGCCTACAAAAGGTACCCATATTAATTCTTTTTTGAGAAAAAACTTAGGCGCTGGAATTTTTGATGAGGCAAAGTCAATGAGTAAAATGATATCTAACCAACTTAAATGATTAGAAATGAGTAAATACCAATCTTCTTGTTTAAGTTCGCCGTCGATCTGGTAATCAAATTTTACGGCATTAAAAACCTTGACCAAGGCAACACTGCTGACTCCACATCCAAAGGTTAGAAAACTTAGCAGTTTATTTATAGGGGCATTAATAGAACTAACGGGTATTAATAATTTAACTAAACCTAAAATAATAATCAGGCTTGACCAAAAAATTAAACTCACAATTTGCAATAAAGAATGGATTGGGAAAATCACAATCCAAGGCAAAAAACTAAGCATCAGGTGCCTTGTTTGAACTTAGTGTTTGTAAGTCTTTATCTTTTTCTAGCCATAAATCAGTTAACCAGCGCTGAAATTTCACTCTTTGTCTGGGATCATCAAAATATTCAGAACTATAAACGTCACTATTTATGATGTCTGCAACTGATTGGATTTTTACTTGTACCTGAATCCTGCGTACTTTACCGCTAACAAAATCCCAATAAGAAGGTGTTCCGTCTGGATAATGTATGGTGACATCTAATAGTTTATGTAATTGCTCGCCCATTGCGCCTAATACAAATGCAATGCCACCCGCCTTAGGTTTAAGCAAATGTTGAAATTGTCCAGACTGTCTTTTGTGTTTTTCTGGGGTAAGTCGAGTGCCCTCAACAAAATTCATGATGCTGACGGGTTTGTGCTTAAATTTTTCACAGGCTTTGCGTGTGTTCTCTAAATCTTTACCTTTTAAATCTGGGCGTTTGGCAATTAAGGCTTTGCTATATCTATGCATAAAAGGAAAATCTAACGCCCACCAGGCTAAGCCTAAAAAGGGAACCCAAATCAGTTCTTTTTTTAAGAAGAATTTTAAGAAAGGAATTTTGCGATTGAATACTCTTTGCAACACCAAAATATCTACCCAAGATCTGTGGTTAGAAATCACTAGATACCAATCTTTGGTGCTCACTCCTTCTAAACCTGTGACTTCAAATTTAGTGCGGCTAAACAAATTTTGATTAAGTGTATTTACACTGATCCACATAGTGGCGCAGCCGTCTAACAAATAAGACATAAAGGTTTGCCAAATTTGAATGGGTATTAACTTTAAAAATGAAAAAATCAGTATTGGGATAAGCCAAAATATCGTATTCAAAAAATAAAAAATTGACGATATGGCACCAAAAATTAATGAAAAAACTGCAAACATAATAACAACTACTCCAAGGCTGCTGCGATTCTAAACTATCGGTAAACTAGTGCAAAGTGATGAAGTCCAACAATCATAGAAATGTCGCAAATATTTACATTTAAGCTGTAAAAAATAGTTATTAGGGCTTTAACTGTATCAACTTGTGTATCATTATTTGTCTTTGTTTTTAGATTGTAAGAGTAATTTTCAATATGAAAAAACCAGCTATATTGTTTGTCGGCATGGCTTCATTATTAAGTTTGAGTGCATGCAGCGTTAACGAGTCTAATACTTCTTCGCAGGCTTCGGCCGAACAAGTGTCTCCATCAGTAGATTTGCCGGCTGGTATTTCTAAAATCACTTCTGTGACTAAAAAAGGTGATGAATTAATCATCCCATTTAACAAATACGAATTAGACAATGGTTTAACTATCGTGTTGCATCCAGATAACTCAGATCCTTTGGTACATGTTGATATTACCTATCACGTTGGGTCTGCACGTGAAGATATAGGCAAATCCGGCTTTGCACACTTTTTTGAACACATGATGTTTCAAGGTTCAGAAAATGTGGCAGATGAACAGCATTTTGGTTTGATAACTGAATCTGGCGGTACGCTAAATGGCACAACTAATACAGATCGAACCAATTATTATGAAACTGTTCCTGCTAATCAACTTGAACGTATGTTGTGGTTAGAAGCAGACCGAATGGGCTTTTTCTTAGATGCTGTGACGCCTGAAAAGTTCGAAAATCAAAGAGAAACCGTTAAAAATGAACGGGGCCAAAACTACGATAATCGACCTTATGGTTTATTACGTGAAAGAGTAAACGAAGCAATGTTTCCCGAAGGGCATCCGTACTCTTGGTTAACCATTGGATATATTGAAGACTTAAATCGAGCAAATTTAACCGACCTAAAGAAATTTTTCTTACGTTGGTATGGGCCTAATAATGCCACTCTTACCATTGGTGGAGATTTAGATGAGGCGCAAACCTTAGCTTGGGTTAAAAAATACTTTGGCGGTATACCTAAAGGCCCTGCTGTAGAAGATCCAATTTATACCAAAGTGACTTTACCTGAAGATCGCTATATTTCTATGGAAGACAATGTGTCTTTGTCTTTAATGTATATGTCTTTCCCTACCGTGCACGTGAATCACCCAGATGAAGCGCCATTAGACGTGTTGATGTCTATCTTGGGTTCTGGCAAAACCTCATTGCTATATAAAAACATGGTGAAAAATGGCAAAGCAGTTCAAGCCCAGGCCGGTCACGCTTGTGGAGAGTTGAGCTGTCAGTTTACCTTGTTAGGCCTTCCAACACCGGGTACTTCGTTAGCCGAACTAGAAAAAATTGCTCGTGATTCTCTGCTTGAGTTTGAAAACAGAGGTGGTGCAGAAAGTGACGACATTGAACGTGTAAAAGCGGGCATTGTATCTGGCATGATCTACGGATTAGAAAGTGTGAGTGGCAAAGTAAGTCAATTAGCGGCTTACCAAACCTTCAGAAATAACCCTAACGGCATCGGTGATGATGTAGCACGATATGAAAATGTCACTAAAGAAGATGTGATGCGTGTTTATAAAAAATATATTAAAAACAAGCATACAGTAGTGATGAGCATAGTGCCTAAAGGCCAAGGCGATAAAATCATCAAACCTGATACTTGGAACCGATACCAACGTCATATTCCAGAAGATACTGATGTAACAGAGTTGGCACTTCGCCCTGGCACATCTAACTTTGATCGTTCTGTTATTCCTGCATCGGGTAAAAACCCTAGTATTAGCGTTCCGGAAATTTATCGAAGCCAAACTAAAAATGGCATCAAGATTTTAGGCTCTGTAAATGATGAAGTGCCAACCACCACCATTCGTTTACGTATCCCTGCCGGTCAAACACGAGAAGGTGTAGACAAATTAGGCCTTGCCTCTTTGACAGCGGCAATGATGAGTGAGCAAACCCTACAATCTAGCGCCGAAGAGTTATCTAACAAGCTGCAAAAGTTAGGCTCACAGGTAAGTTTTGGAGCCGGAGATAAATTCACTACCTTAAATATCAGAAGTTTGACAAAAAATTTAGATCAGACTTTAGCCATAGCGGTTGAAAAATTAACGCAGCCTAAGTTTGATGCTGCAGACTTTAGTCGCTTACAAAAACAACAAATTGAAGGGTTAAAAACCGCCAAAAAGAATGCGAGTGTAACGGCAACTAATACATTTAATAAATTGTTATTCGGCAATGATAATAGTTTTGCTTATGCAAACGGAGGGCTTGTTTCAACCGTTGAAAAGCTCACATTAGATGATGTGAAAGCTTTTTATAAACAGCAGTATGGTCCGCAAAAATCTGAGCTTATTGTGGTGAGTAACTTAAACAATAATCAAGTAAAACAAGCGATTTCAGGACTAGAAGCTTGGCAAGGTCAAACCAGCGAAATGCCAAGTATCCAAACATTTCCAGAGCTAGCAGCTGGTACCTTGTATTTTATTGATAAACCCGATGCAGCCCAGTCAGAAATTCGTATTGGTAAGCGAGCTTTAAAATACGATGCGACGGGCGAATATTATCGTGCAGATTTAATGAATTATAATTTAGGTGGTGCCTTTAATAGTCGAATTAACTTAAATTTACGAGAAGATAAAGGGTATTCCTATGGTGCTTGGTCGTTATTTAGAGGCAACGAATTTCAGGGCGTTTATAGGGCGCAAGCTGGTGTAAGAGCCGATACCACTGCCGATTCAATAGTTCAATTTAGAAAAGAAATTCAACTCTTCGCAGATAAAGGCATGACCACTAAAGAATTACAATTTGTAAAAAGTGCGATTGGTCAAAGAGATGCACGTAGTTTTGAAACACCACGACAAAAGCTTGGTTTTTTAGCGGAGATCATGACTTATAACTTAGATAAAAGTTTTAAGGAGCAGCAAAATAGTATTCTTGCAAATATCTCACAACAAGAACTTAATGCATTAGCGGCTAAACACCTTAAACTCGATGAGATGATAACTGTGGTGGTGGGTGATAAAGCAAAAGTATTTGAAAGCTTAAAGCCCATGTTTACAAACGTGGTGGAACTAAGCCCTGAAGGTAATCCGTTGTAAACTTGATTCGAGAAGTACATCCCGTCCTTAAATTCCCAGACGGATTGAAAAGCCAGTGATTTTGTCACTGGCTTTTTTATTGTTCAAATTTCTATGATTAAACTGACGCTATGTCTACTTTTCTGCCCATTACTTTTAAATTGTCGACCATAATATCTATTGTATGCATTTCAGAAACACAACATGACAAGTTGGGGTTTTGTAAAGCCCATAAATAAGCTTTGGAAAATTTAGACATGTCTTTATCTGGGATCGTGGTGTTTAATTTATCGAGGCGCCACTGCGGTTGATCTTTTAACCATAACAATTTAGCCACTTTCATGGCTACCATGCCTATGCCCGCTTCTTTAGCCTTAAACATTAGGTTTTCTAGCGCAGCATGATTAGCAATATTGTAAGCAAACATAGTGACGTCGTAATAATCCACTTCAATGGCTTTAGCCAAATGTCCTGCCACATCATTATGAAATGAAACCGCAGATGCACGGATTAACCCTTTTTGTTTAAATTCAACGAATAATTCCTGCAGCACCTCATCGTCCATCATTTCAGGCATGGCAATACCATGTGGGCAATGTAGAACATCTAGATGATCTGTTTGTAAACGTTTAAGTGCGCCTTCAAGTAACTTATAGGCGTGTTGCTTAATTTTTCCCCGCCACTCAGACTTAAAGCCATATTCTTGAAGCATTAAATGTCGATAATAGGTTTTCGGAAATTGGGCTTCCTGACCAGTAAAATAATTCATATGGTAGCCCGGTTTCATAACCGAACGCTGCTCAATCATTTCATTAGCTTTTTTAAGCAATGCGTCTTTTTTACCTTGAGGTAAGCCTTTTTCGATTTCTCGAATTACTTTGTCGATATATCCATAGTAATAACTTAACTTAGTAGACAAAAAGACCTTATCGCGATTACCTGATTTTTTGAAATAGTTGCCTATGGTGGTCTCAACCAGCCCATTGTTATATGCCGCTGCTGTATCTATGTAATTAATACCTTTTTCAATTCCGTAGTCCATTACAGGGTCATAAGAGTCATTGTTAAAAGGGAAAGTGCCTAGAACCAACTCAGAAGCCATCATCCCAGTTCTGCCCATCATTCGATAAGTCACACCCTCTTGTTTGTTTCGCCAAATAGGTTTTACTTGGTCTAAAGGTGTCGCCGTTTTTGAGGTATTTGTTTCTGCCAACAAACTGGGTGTTAGCGCAAGCCCCATAGAAGCTGCGGCTGTTTTTTTGAAAAAGTCTCTGCGAGAATTTGTTGGTTTAGTCATTTCGTGAATCTCATTAACTTCATTATTATGTATAATACGACATGCATTGCACTTTTAAAACACTTAACAATGCACTTGCTACATTCCACACTCTAGCCCTGACGTATAAAATCGGCTAAAATGCGCGCCCTTTTTTTATTCGAGCATTAGTACAGATGAAACAACCACTAAATCGCACCATTTCTGTCGCGCCTATGCTCGATTGGACAGATAAACACTGTCGTTATTTTCTAAGGCAAATCTCTAAACATACTTTGCTGTATACCGAAATGGTGACCACGGGTGCAATAATATTTGGTAAGGGAGATTATCTGGCCTATAACCAAGCTGAACATCCTGTGGCTTTGCAGTTGGGGGGCTCTGATCCTGGTGATATGGCTAGATGTGCAGCCGAAGCACAAAAATATGGTTATGACGAAGTCAATATCAACGTAGGTTGTCCTTCTGATCGCGTGCAGAATGGGCGCTTTGGTGCTTGTCTAATGGCTGAGCCAGCGACTGTTGCCGAGTGTATCAAATCTATGCAAGCCGAAGTAGATATACCGGTTACGGTCAAATCCAGAATTGGTATCGACGATATGGATGAATACCAAGATTTGACTCACTTTATTGATATTGTGTCTCAGGCTGGTTGTGACATTTTTACGGTACATGCTCGTAAAGCTTGGTTAAAAGGGTTAAGCCCTAAACAAAATCGTGACGTCCCTCCTTTGATGTACGATAGGGTATATCAGTTAAAACAAGAATTTCCTGAATTGAACATCAGTATCAATGGCGGAATAAAAACATTAGAACAAACACAGCAACATTTACAACACGTAGATGGGGTGATGATAGGTCGAGAAGTTTACAGTAATCCCTATTTGTTAGCGGAAGTTGATCAACGTTTTTATCAGGATCCAGCACCTATTAAAACGAGAGTTGAAATAGTTCAAGCTATGTTGCCTTACGTAGAACAGCAAATTAGTGAAGGTGCTAGGCCATGGCATATCGCTCGGCATATGTTGGGCTTATTTCAAGGCCAAGCTGGTGGACGTATATGGCGACGTTACTTAAGCCAAAATGGGACTAAGCGAGAAGTCGGCATCGAGTTATTAACCGACGCTCTGGATACCTTATTAGAAGCGCAAGCAAAAGCTACAAAATTCCAATCAGAAATGCTGCCTTAACACCTTTCCACCTGCATATTATCTCCTTTTGACATGGAGTGGTATTTTTGACCAATTAAGTTGGTTAAAAAAACCACTTCGTAGTTTCTTCTACAAATGTAATCGACATGCCTTTTTTACTGAAATAAAAAACTTCAATAATATCAATTAGATAACTATTTATTTAAAACTGGCACAACTATAGCAATACATACTTCGACTTATTAATTAACTGCCAAAATGGTTTGGTAGTCACTATTACACAAGGAATATATTATGTTTGCTAAATCTAAAATCGCCGCTGTTGCTTTAACTCTTAGTCTAGTTGCTGGTACAAGTGTACAAGCTGCAGAAGTTTCACTAGAAGGTTATGTAACCAAAATTGTGAATCAAGCTATGACAGTTGCTCAACAAGAATTACAAAATAGCTTAACAGAATCAGTTGTAAATACTGCTCAAAAAGTAGGTTTTACAGAAGGTAAAGCACTTAAGACTAGAGTGACTATTACTGATATAAAAGCTAAAAAAACTGAGGTGTCTAAAGCTATCGCTCAGTAAGGAGGTTGACCATGTTTTTTCAATCATCTTTGTTAGTATTGTTGCTTATGCCAGTGATTACGTATTTGGCAGGTGCTGTAGCCTATAGTGCTTACCTGTCGGTACGGAATAAACCATCATTGGTGCGTTACCACAAATCTATCATTTTTCGAAACAGTCTCTAATTGTTGTATTGACTGTTTCTTCTGTTATTTTACCGCCCCACTTGTTCATAATCTTTTAAACGTAAATCTTCTAAGTTTATTCTTACTTTTACCTATACCTATTCCTTTCCCGTTATTTCAGTAGCAATACGTTTTATTTATTCATGTTCAGTTCTTGATTTTAAATTTCATTATTTTCTAATGTTCCACTTTTTTAAGTTATCCAATTCAGTGTGTTTTGGCTCGTATTAAACCAAAAATCTCCTATTCACCCCTCGCTTTAGTAAATGTATATATTTAGGCTAATTTCGCCATTTCGTTGGTTAATTTAACCAATTCTGTTTTGGTTAGTTAAGTTTGAAGTTTTATTTAAATCCTTTAAAAACAAGTGTTTATGTCGTTTTGTGAAGTTGGCACACGACTTGTAATAGGTTTACTAGTGCTGGAATAGCCCAGTAGTAAATCTCATTAATCTTTTGGAGGAATCAAAATGGGTATGTTTTCAAGAATGTCAGATATTGTACAAGCGAACATTAACGCAATTTTAGACAAGGCCGAAGATCCGGTAAAAGTGGTCAAGTTGCTTATTCAAGAAATGGAAGAGACTTTAGTTGAATTACGTTCAGTTGCTGCATCTAACTTAGCTGAAAAAAGACATCTTCAGCGTCAATTGGATAAGTTAAAGCAACAAACTAAAGATTGGCAGTCAAAAGCTACATTAGCTATGGAAAAAGGTAGAGAAGACCTAGCGAAGGCAGCGCTTGTTGAAAAACATGCGGGTCAACAAAAGGTAACTGCTCTAACTCAAGAAATGGATGTGGTAGAAGAGTCTTTGTCCAAGTTACAGGCTGATACAGGCAAGCTACAGGATAAATTGGTAGAAGCCAGAGCAAAACAAAAGTCTTTAGTTATCAGAGAGCGTTCTGCTTCAGTACGTATGACAGCTAAAAACAAAACGCACTCAATAAAGATTGATGATGCCATTGTTAGGTTCGAGCAATACGAGCGCCGTATTGATGACTTAGAAGCGCAGGTGGATGCATACGATTTAGTCAATGAATCTCAAGGCTTAGATGCGCAATTTCAAGAACTTGAAAATGAAAGTGCGATTGAAAAAGAGTTAGAGGCCTTACGTAAAAAAGTTGCTTAATTTTATGTCTAGTTAGGTTAGTAACTGAGATTAAACGTTACTAACCGCTAACTGACTTTCATTGTTAATTCAAATATTAAGGAGAAATCGATGAGAAATATTTATGAAGTAAATCGATTATATAAAGATTCAGCACACCGCAAAATTTCAGGCGTGTGTAGTGGATTGGCCAGGCATTGGAATGTGCCAAGGTCGTTAATTCGAGTTGCTGCCATTGTATGCCTAATAGCGTTGCCGATGGTCACTGTGATTGCTTATATTGCTGCAACTGTTCTGTTACCAAACAGATAGATGACTTGTTTCTCAATTAAGAGGAAAAACTTATGTTTAAGAATTTAGTATTGGCCATTCTGATAGCAATTGTATTGACATCATGTTTTGGTCACATTGCTACACAATGGTTTGATTGGAGTATGTCATTTGCTAATGAAGACATTGAACCTTTAATTGCAATTTTAGCCGTCACAGGAGTGGTTGTTTTGTTAGTTATCATTGGTTTTATTGTTGCTATTAGTTTAGTTGGCGCTGTCGTTTTAGGCCTATTCGCTGCAGCTGTTGGTTTATTCATTGCAGGAATAAGCGTGTTTTGGCCAGCAATTTTGTTTGCATTGGTTGTATATTTGTTAGTGAAAGATCGCCATCAACCTGCTTATTAATTGAGCGACTAGGCTATATGTTTTGAGATCTAGTAGTAAGTTTTAAGAATTTACTGAATAATCGCTTATACAGACTAAAAAAGATTAAGTGATTATGATTCGGGTAGCCCTTTTAATATTGAGTTTATGTTGTACTTTATCTCATGCTGAGCTGTTAGTGACCCAAGCGACTGTAAGACTATTACCTCCTGGCGTGCCTAACACCGCTGCCTACTTTACAATTGAAAATAATTCACAACATGCTGAGTTTTTAGTGGGCGCTAAAGCTAATTTTGTTGCCAAAGCTGAGATTCACAATCACATTCATCATAACGGAATGATGAAAATGCAACAGCAATCTGAAGTGAAAATCGAAGCGGGTCAAACTCTTCATTTTGCACCTGGTGGCTTACATATTATGTTATTTGGTTTGAAACAACCGTTGAGTGAAAATCAGGTGCTAGACTTAAGTGTACAAACTAAAAGCGGAAAAAATATTCGTTTTAAGGCCGATGTTAAATCACCTTCGATCCACAAACATCATCATTAAGGGAACAAAATGAAACAGTATATTACGCCTAAATGGCTGATTGGATACACCAGTATATTTATTGTATTTTTGTGGTTGTTGTCATTCATTTGGAGTTTTGAACCAGACACATTTGAACCTTTTGCATTAGCCAATCAACAAGCCACACAAAATCAAGAGCAAATTGTAGCTGGATACACTATTACAACTAGCTTAATCACTGTTGCCGAAACCTTGTTGAATAAGTCAGGTGGGTATCTATCAAATGACGTGTTACCACCAAGTGTTATGATGGATAACATGCCAAGCTGGGAGTTTGGCGCTCTAGAAATGACCCGTGATTTAGCCTTAGCCATGCGTAAAGATTTTAGCCGTTCGCAAAGCCAATCACTTGAAAATCCCTTTTTAACTAAAGCTCAACCTCAATTTAATATAGACAGCTTAAGTTGGTTGTTGCCGTCAGCTGAATCAAAATACCAAGAAGGCATCGACAACTTGATTGCTTACCGAAGTAGCTTATCTGATCCCAATCAACAACAAGCGCAATTTTATGCTCGTGCAGATAATTTGCGAGATTGGTTGAAGCAAGTTGAAAAGCGTATGGGGAGTTTGTCGCAACGTTTAAGTGCCAGCGTTGGACAAGAACGCTTAGATACCAATTTGGCGGGTGATGCGCAGGCACACCAATCGACACCTAGCGCAACGGTACTCAGTGACAAAACAAGCTGGTGGCAATTAGATGACAACTTTTACGAAGCAAGAGGTGCAAGTTGGGCGTTGTTACATTTCTTAAAAGGGGTTGAAGTAGATTTTGCTGATGTGCTTGAAAAGAAAAATGCACAAGTAAGCTTGCGACAAATTATTCGTGAACTTGAAGCCACACAAGAATCGTTATGGAGTCCTATGGTATTAAACGGCAGTGGTTTTGGTATGTTAGCTAATCACTCGTTAGTAATGGCGAACTATATTTCACGGGCAAATGCTGCTTTAATCGAATTAAGCGAATTGTTAAATCAAGGATAAATAATGAAAAAAACAGCGGTTACTTTAGGGCTAATGACCTTATGCGCTAGCTTTACCAGCCAAGCAGATACACTTTTAGGGTTGTACGCAGGCGCCCAGGGCTGGAATATGGAAGTTGATGGTGGGTTTTCTCAAGATGGTAATAATCTCGCGTTCGATTTTGACCAAAAAGCAAAGTCAAATATCTACGCTGCTTTTGAGCACCCTATTCCACTTATACCCAATATTAAAATACAAAAGACCGACATGGACACTCAAGGTAGTGCTTCCTTAACGAGCAATTACACCTTTGGTGGGAAATTATTTACGGCTAATTCTGATGCTATAACTGATGTGCAATTAAGTAGTACTGACATCATTTTGTATTATGAATTTTTTGACAATGACTTAATCAGTTTTGATTTTGGTATTAATGCTAAACAAATTGATGGGGAACTGTTGGTAACAGATAAAGATGATCCAACATTGTCAGGTTTTGAAACGTTCTCGGGTCCTGTGCCAATGTTATACTCAAGACTAGAGATTGGCGTGCCTTTTACTGGTTTCGGCGCCTTTGCTGAAGGTAGTTATTTAAATGTTGATGATCATTCATTATCTGATTTTCAGGCGGCCATCACCTATAGCTTGATGGAAAACCTAGCTTTAGATGTGACGTTTCAAGTCGGTTATAGAGCAGTGAGCCTAGAACTTGAAGACTTAGATGACATCTATTCTGACCTTGAATTTAAAGGTGCGTTTGCGGGAATCGAAGTACACTTTTAATTTCATCTAATTTGGTTATAAAAAAGTATCTTTTATTCTTTCCGGTTATGGACATAGAACGTTAATCTATAGTGGTATTAATAACGGTTAGCGATTCTATGTCTTCATCTATAAACCAAAATATGGGTCTTACCGCTGGATTAAATGAATCTCAGTGGGCTCAAATAAATCAGGCTACTAGTGCCTTAAATTCTCAACAACTTACTTGGTTAAGTGGTTATTTAGCTGGACTGGCTCAGTCAGGGCAAGCTGGACAGATTGCTACTGCGCCTCAACCAGCTACTGCAAGTCAGTCTTTAACAATTTTGTATGGCTCTCAAACGGGTAATGCTAAATCTGTTGCTGAAGAATATAAAGCCAAGTTAGATGGTTTAAATATTCCAGCTAAATTAGTCAATATGGCTGATTATAAATCTAAGCAGATTAAATCAGAAAGCCATGTAGTGATAGTAGTCAGTACTCATGGTGAAGGCGAAGCGCCGGACGATGCTGCTGAGTTTCACGGTTTCTTAGGTGGCAAAAAAGCCCCTAAATTAGCTGATTTGAAATTTTCGGTATTAGGTTTGGGCGATAGTAGTTACGAATTTTTCTGCCAAACGGCTAAAGATTTCGATGAGCGTTTGGAAAAACTAGGCGCAACGCGTATTTTGGACCGAGTGGATTGCGACGTGGATTATGATTCTGCAGCTACCGCTTGGGCTGATGAAGTAACAGCTAAAGTAAAAGATACGCTTATTGCAAAAGCAGCTCCGGCAGCACCAATGGTAACTTCAGGCGCCACGTCAGCTGGAACTCAGTATACCAAAAAGGCACCTTTTACTGCATCGTTAATTGAAAGCCAAAAAATTACAGGTCGAGATTCTGTTAAAGATATTCGTCATATCGAAATTTCTTTAGAAGACTCTGGTATTCAGTATCGTCCTGGTGATGCACTTGGCGTATGGTTCAAAAATGATGAGCAATTAGTGAGTGAATTGCTAACTGCTTTAGACATTACCGCCGATGCTCAGGTTGAATTATCTTCTGAAAAATTAAGCGTTAAAGAAGCCTTGGTTGAAAAATTAGAGTTAACCCAGAGTTACCCTACTTTTGTTAAAGCCTATGCAGAATATGCAAATAGCAAAGAATTGACTGCCTTATTGGAAGATAAAGCCGCTTTGAGAGAATTTTTAGCGGTTCGCCAAATCATAGATATTGTGCGCCAATACCCAGTTAAAGTTTCTGCTCAAGAATTTGTTAGTACACTTAGAGGATTAACACCTAGGTTGTATTCAATTGCTTCAAGCCAAGATGAAGTCGAAGATGAAGTTCATCTTACAGTTGCTTTAGTTGAATTTGATGCGCATGGAGAATCTCATCAAGGTGGTGCATCTAGCTTCTTATCGACCCGCTTAAACGAAGGCGGAGAAGTGAAAGTGTTTGTTGAACATAACGATAATTTCCGTCTTCCAGAAGACGGCAATACTCCTGTTATCATGATTGGTCCTGGAACAGGTATTGCGCCTTTCCGCGCCTTTATGCAACAACGTGAAGCAGATGAAGCTGAAGGTAAAAACTGGTTGTTTTTCGGCAACCCACATTACACCCAAGACTTCTTATATCAAACAGAATGGCAACGCTTTGTTAAAGAAGGTGTAGTCGACAAAGTTACCTTGGCATTTTCTCGTGACCAAGAACAAAAAATATACGTGCAAAACCGTATGCTTGAGAAAGGTGCTGAATTATACAAATGGTTAGAAGACGGTGCTCATCTATATGTATGTGGTGACGCAAACCATATGGCAAAAGATGTACAAGATGCCTTAGTCAAAATTGCCGTTGAACACGGTGGAAAAACTGAAGAACAAGCCGAGCAATATATCAATGACTTGCGTCGCGCAAAACGTTATCAGAAGGATGTGTACTAATGAGCACTGACAACAAAAATTTTATCGTAGAAGGCAAGCTGGCCGATAACGAACGTTTAAAAACCCAAAGTAATTTTTTGCGTGGAACCATAGCAGAAGATTTAGAAGACGATTTAACCGGCGCTTTTGTTGGAGATAATTTCCAACTGATCCGTTTTCACGGTATGTATCAACAAGATGACCGTGATATTCGTGCAGAACGTGCTAAACAAAAGCTTGAACCGCTACAAAACGTAATGTTACGCGCCCGTTTACCTGGCGGTATTATCACCACTGACCAATGGTTGGCGATTGATAAATTTGCAGAAGAAAAGTCTATATATGGCAGTATTCGTTTAACTACTCGTCAAACTTTCCAGTTTCATGGCGTATTAAAGCCTAACGTTAAACCTATGCATCAAATGCTAAATTCAGTTGGCATGGACTCTATTGCTACAGCTGGTGACGTAAATAGGAACGTATTATGTACTTCTAATCCAGTCGAGTCTGAAGTACATCAAGAAGCTTACGAATGGGCTAAAAAAATTAGTGAACATTTATTGCCTAAAACTCGTGCCTATGCAGAAATTTGGTTAGATGAGAAAAAAGCAGAAAGTACAGAAGAGCCAATATTAGGCAGTACTTACTTACCGCGTAAGTTTAAAACCACTGTGGTAATTCCTCCGCACAACGACATTGACGTGCATGCTAATGACTTAAACTTTGTGGCAATTGCTAAAGAAGGCAAGTTAATTGGCTTTAACGTATTAGTGGGTGGCGGATTAGCCATGACTCACGGTGATACTGCTACTTTCCCACGTAAAGCTGACGACTTTGGTTTTATCAGTCTAGAGCATACTTTAGCCGTTGCGGCTGCTGTAGTGAGCACTCAACGAGACTGGGGTAACCGAGTTAACCGTAAGAATGCCAAAACTAAATATACCCTTGAAAGAGTGGGTGTTGAAAACTTCAAAGCTGAAGTAGAAAAGCGTTCAGGTACTGTGTTTGCTGACAGTAAGCCCTATGAGTTTACCAGTCGTGGTGACCGTATTGGATGGGTTGAAGGTATCGATGGTAAACATCACCTAACCTTGTTCATTGAAAATGGTCGAATTTTAGATTTTCCAGGTAAAACACTGAAAACAGGTTGTGCAGAAATTGCCAAAATCCACCCTGGCGATATGCGTATGACGGCTAATCAAAATTTGATTATTGCCGGTGTACCTGCAGATCTAAAAGATAAAATCGAATCTATTGCACGTGAGCATGGCTTAATTGCTGATGATGTTAGTCCGCAGCGTATGGATTCAATGGCATGTGTTGCATTGCCAACTTGTCCATTAGCGATGGCTGAAGCTGAGCGTTATTTACCTAATGCAGTGACAGAGATAGAAGGTTTATTAGCTAAACATAATTTAGCTAATGAAAGTATCATCTATCGTGTTACGGGTTGCCCTAACGGTTGTGGTAGAGCTATGTTGGCCGAAGTCGGTTTAGTCGGTAAAGGCCCAGGCAAATATAACTTCCATTTAGGGGGCGATCGTCAAGGCTTACGTATTCCACGTATGTACAAAGAAAACATTAGCGAAGAGCAGATAATGCAAGAGCTAGATGTGTTAATTGGACGTTGGTCTACAGAGCGTAATAGCAACGAAGCTTTTGGTGATTTTCTTATCAGAGCTGAAGTAGTTAAGCCGGTTGTTAACTCAGCCAAGGACTTCCATGATGCCTCACAAGTTCCAGCTTAACGACGCTCAAGGTCGAGATTTTCCCTCGACCGAAGCGCTAACTGAACTCAATGAAAGCTTGGAGTCGCAGACTCCTGAGCAAAGAGTTGATTGGGCCTTACAAAACTTACCGGCTAACTTCATGTTGTCGTCAAGTTTTGGTGCTCAAGCTGCAGTAATGCTGCATTTGGTTACTCAGCAATACCCTGATATTCCTGTGGTATTAACCGATACTGGCTATCTGTTTGATGAGACTTACCAATTTATTGATGAATTGACTGATCGCTTAAAGCTTAATTTACAAGTTTATCGTTCATCCATTTCTCCAGCTTGGCAAGAAGCCAAAATGGGCAAAATGTGGGAACAAGGTGTTGAAGGTATAGAAAAATACAACACTTTGAATAAAGTAGAGCCAATGCAAGCGGCATTGAAAGATTTAGAGGTGAAAACTTGGTTTGCTGGTTTACGCCGCAGTCAATCCGATATGCGTGGGAAGCTACCAGTCGTTCAACAACTAAAAAACCAAATTAAAGTGTACCCAATTATTAATTGGTCGAATCGTGATGTGCACATGTATCTTAAAAAACACAATTTACCGTATCACCCATTATGGGAAAAAGGTTATGTGTCTATTGGTGATTGGCACAGTACTCGTTCTTTAGAAGAAGGGATGAATGAGCAAGATACTCGATTCTTCGGCCTAAAAAGGGAATGTGGTCTTCATGAATTTGGAGACGGTATCTAAATTTAATCTGGGTGTAGCTCTGGTCTATACCCAGTATATCCATACTTTTTAACGTTCTACTCTCTGTCTATATTCTGAATTTATTGAAGTATATCCAATCTATTATTTATTAAGTTCCCGCTTACATCTTGTTATTGAAGAGCAAAGCCCTGCAGTTCTTTATTTTTGATGTGACATACGTTATCGAAACATGGTAACTTAAATTAGCTTTATTATAGTTAAAGTCACCTTTTTAAATTAAGATTATTAGGTTAAAGTTAACTTGATATTGATGTGCATGGAAGTTTGATGAATTCAGATAATTACGATAACGACGAGCTAATTTTCTTACCTGAAGAAAATAGCTCTGAATCAGACCCTTCTAATCCGCAAGGTACTTGGAATGTGTTGGTTGTTGATGATGATGAAGAGATCCATTCTGTTACGCGTTTGGCTCTTTCTGACTTAGTTGTTGCTGATAAGGGATTAAACTTTATTCATGTACATTCAGGTGCTGAAGCCCTAAAAGTCATCGCTGAAATGAATTCAACTATTGCCATTATTTTACTTGATGTGGTGATGGAAACGGATGATGCAGGCCTTATGGTTGCGCGCACTATGCGCGAAGAATTAAAAATTCTTGAACCTCGCATTATTTTGCGTACTGGCCAACCAGGCTATGCACCAGAAGAACAAGTCATTAAAGATTATGATATTAATGACTATAAAACGAAAACTGAGTTAACCAGAGGAAAGCTGGTTACTACAATCATTGCGTCAATTCGCTCCTATCAACAAATACTATCTATCAACCAAAGCCGACTTGGTTTAGAAAAAATTATCGCTTCTGCTGCCAATCTTTTGGAAGAACACTCGGTTAAAAACTTTTGTGAGGGAGTAGTAACCCAGATAAGCTCATTAATTGGAATAGAGGCTGGTGGAGTTGTATGTGCCAAAGCGGGCTCTGTTTTAGATATTGAAGATGATGATGTCTATATTTTGGGAGCGGCTGGTGAGTTTGCTGTTTATATCAATAAGAAGCTCGAAAACTTACATAATGGAAAAATAGTTAAATTTGTGAATAGTTGTTTACAGCTGAAACAGCATATTTTTGAATCGGAATTTACCGTTCTGTATCTAAAAAGCTCTGATTATGAAGCGGCTGTATATCTACAAATAGGCGATAAAATTAGTGATGTAAACAGACAGCTACTAGAAGTATTTTTATCTAGTGTGTCTGTAGGCTATGAAAACGTTAATTTATTTCATCAACTACGTACTGCAGCATTTAGAGATTGGTTAACAAAACTGCCTAATCGCAGCGAATTTATTAATATGCTGGATGATACCAGTAAGGCTCAACTACAAAATAAAGATCTTGTTGTGGCTTTAGTTGATATTAATCACTTTGCTGATATTAATGATGGTTTAGGTCAGGATGCCGGTAATAGCACTCTGTTAGCAGTGACAAAACGTCTTGAAGAAACTTTTTCTGACAAGGTCAGTATGGCAAGAATTGGAGCCGATATATTTGGTTTAATCGGTTCCGAAACTTATATTAATCAAGACACGATTAATGAGTTATTTGTCATGCCGTTTAAGGCTGGTGAGCATACTCTCCCCCTTGCAGCATCCTTTGGGTTTTCGCGCTTAAATAGCAAAAATCAGTCTGGATTAGAAATTTTAAAGCAAAGTAACATCGCTTTGAATCGTGCCAAAAAGAATCTCAAAACAAACTTCGAATATTATGAGCCTGAGATGGAGCAAGAAACCACTTGGCGCTTAGAAATGATCAGAAAACTGGCGATTGATTTTGAGAACAGAAAATTAGAATTGTGGTATCAACCACAAGTCGATTTAGTTACTGAACAAATTGTTGGTATGGAGGCTTTATTACGTTGGCCAAGCAGTGACGGTGGTTTTGTTTCGCCTGCTGTGTTTGTTCCTTTAGCTGAATACTCGGGCTTGATCATAGATATCGGAGCATGGGTATTAGAAGAGTCTTGTAAAAAGCTTGCGGAGTTAAATCAGCAAGGATTTAAAGGCTTAAGAATGGCTGTTAACATTTCTATGCCTCAATTCAGAGATCCCAACTTTATTGGCTCAGTGAAAAATATTATCACTGAATTTGAAATTGAACCCGATCGAATTGAATTAGAAATTACCGAAAGTGTAGTCATGGACGAGCCACAAATAGTGGTCGATGCGCTACAAGAGTTAAAGTCTTTTGGAGTGAAGGTAGCAATAGATGATTTTGGTACGGGATTTTCGTCTATGAGTTATCTACAAAAACTGCCTTTAGACAGATTGAAAGTTGATCGGAGTTTCGTAAACGAAATAACCCCTGGAAAATCGGCATTTATTGTAGAAACAATTGTTACGCTAGGTAATAAGTTAGGCTTGTCTACTATCGCTGAAGGTGTTGAAAAAAGAGAACAAGCTAGTTACATGTTGAAATTAGGGTGTGATGAAGCACAGGGATATTTATTTGCTAAACCTATGCCTTTTGATCAGCTGCTAGAGTTTTTAACCGTTCAAGATAGATAATTTTACTATCGTAGTTTATGCCATTTTAAAGACCATTTAAAATGGCACCGCCCACTTGTTATATTTCTCTAATTTTTATTTCTCTGGTTGAAGAATCAACATGGCTATAGATGTCGGCTAGTTCTTTTGAAGCCTGATCCATTATTTTCGCTTCTTGTTGTGATTGTTCACTTTGTTTATTAATGTTCATTAATGACCGATCTATCGCATCGGTTTGTGCAAGCTGCTGACTCATTTCTTTTTCAATGACATTGTGTAAATCACTAATTTGGCTAATTGCCTGATATAACGAATTCACAAACTCTTGGGATTTTTGAGTTTCCGATAAGGATATTTCAGCATGGTCTTTACCATCCGTCATAGCTAATACAGCGGTGTCAGCTTCTTTTTGTAACTTAGCAATGTTTTCAGAAATTTGTTGGGTAGATTGTTGAGTTTTGGTTGCTAAGCTGCGCACTTCATCTGCAACAACTGCAAAACCTCGGCCCGATTCTCCCGCCCTTGCTGCTTCAATGGCTGCATTTAGTGCTAACAGGTTTGTTTGTTCTGCAATACCGTTGATCACATTGACTACGTTACCAATATTATCAGTATCTGCTTTTAAAGTGCTGATAATGTCCGAGGCATGATTTGTTGCGTTTAACATATTATGACTGGTCGCCAAATTGTTTTTAAACATGGTTTGACCTTCATCTGCAAGAGACACACATTCGTCTGCGAGAATGTTTGCTTCTGAAATTGCTTGGTTAACCGAATCATTTGAGACTGATAGTTGCTGCATATTAACTGCAAGTTTACTGGTTTCATTGACCTGATTAATTAAGCCACTTTTTACTTTTTCAAATGCACGAAACAAACTTTCAATTATGTTACCAAGCCGTTTTACGTCGTTAATTATTTCTCTTAATACTTTACTGAGGCCAATTTGAATACTCAAAAAGTTTTTCGTGACCTGGCCAATTTCATCATGGCTACGGCTCGCTATGTGACCTGTTAAATCACCAGCGGCGATTTGATGAGACGCTTTGGTAATTCTTTTTAATGGAGAAATAATTTTTTTATTTATAAACCAGCTAATACCTATGAGTATCATTATGATGATGAATAAAGTAATGGCTTGTGTTAATACAAAGGTGGAATTAGCTTGTTTTTCAATTTCGGTTTTTAGACTTAATATATGTGTATTTACTGCTTCGACTGCCAAGGTTAAGCTTTCTGTAGGCGCTCTATCTATCCCTTTAACGCTTTTATCTGCTACTTTTATATCTTTGCCAGCCACAATAAATGCTTCATATCCTGCACGATAAGCTTTGATCATTGGTAGGTATTCTTTTGCAAAAGACTCTAAATGACGTCTCGCTGGATGTTGTTGATTGATAGTTTGCAAGGTATGGGTATATTTCTTGGGGAGTAAATCGGCGGTTTTATTGAATCGTCCCCAATATTTTTCAAGTTGCTTGGGGTCGTGCCCACGGATCAAGGTGTTTTTCCATTCTTGTACTTGAGTCTTAAAAGTCACATTTAAGTCAGATACCTCTGACATAGTAATCGCTTCTTTGTTTACTGTTTCTGCATATTCATGCATTACAGAATTCATTGACGAAAACCCTGTAAATACAGTTATTAAAATAATAGAAAGGGCTGATACTAGAAGTAATAATAGTTTATTTCTAATGTGCGCTCGAATTGCCTGCATATTGCGTCTCGATTAATTATTTAAGTTAAGAATGGAAATTTTCTAACAGTAGATGACATTTTTGTTACAGAAAGATGACGAATTCCAGAAGAAGTTTGTATATTTTTAGTTATTACAGTCGGTTGTAGATTTATGCAGCCAAATAAAAGTACGTTTACAATTTATAGAATTATTCCTCACTTTATGAAACAAATTATTAACATAAGACAATATATTAGGTAGGTGCAGCTGTTTCTTAAAAAAACAGTGTGTGAATTAGATTTATTTTTATGTGTGGAGCGAGTGTGTTGAAAAATAATTTCATTAAACCTCTCATTTTATTATCAGCTTTAGGGCTGTGTATACTGGTTGGTGCATATTTAGCCCCTATTAATGACGTTGCTGGCGATGGTATTTTACGCTTTTTTGGACGTTTTCACGTATTGGTTTTACATTTCCCTGTGACCTTACTATTACTTGCACCGGTTTTATCTTTAGTTAGCAAATTATCTAGATTTAAACAGTTAAAGTCAGCGGTGGAGCTGATTTGGTGGTTGGGAGCGCTGAGTGCCGTGGCTACAGTCACTATGGGGTTATTGTTAGCATCAAATGAAGGATTCGCTTTCACGGAGGTGCAGCCACACATGCTGGCTGGAGTGAGTGTGGCGATACTTGCTCTATATTGCACTGGTTTAGTGACTTTTGGATCCACAACATTTTTAAGTAAAGTTCATTATGCTTCTGCTAGTAGTTTATTAATTGTAACTTTATTCATTGCTGCACATGAAGGCGGTAATTTAGTACATGGTGATACCTATCTTACTCGATATTCTCCAGAGCCTTTTCGTACTTGGTTAAGCCCTGAAGAAGAAAAACTCGATATGGCACAAGTAGACGATACTCACTATATCGAAACAGTTCGTCCACTATTAGAAACCTATTGTTTTGGTTGTCATGGAGCAGATACTCAAAAAGCCAATGTGCGCTTAGATATTCTTAACCCTGATTATGTTAACGGTGTTGATGCAGAGCATTGGCATGCAGCGTTAGATATGATCAACACAGCTGAAATGCCGCCAAAAAAGAAAAAACAGCCCAGTGACGACGAAAGACGCATTTTAGTCGATTGGATGACCCAAGGCATACAATTAGCTAAAGCGGCAAAGAGAAATGAAAGTAAACAGGTGTTACGTCGTTTAACCAAAGAACAATATACCAATACCTTACAGGATTTGCTGGGTATAGATGTTAATTTTGGGCGGGATTTACCAGACGACCCACTGTCTGAGCTAGGTTTTAGTAATAATGGTGAGTTATTGCAAAGCTCAACTTTGCATCTTGAGACTTTCGAAAAAATTGCTCGTAGTGCGTTAGATAAAGTGATTGTTGGAGCTGAGAAACCGAAAATACACCATTATCGGATGCATTTTGGTAAAAACGTTAGTTCCAATGATACCCACTCTAAGTCAGCGGGTTATATGGATGTTGCATTGGAAAAAAATGATTTTCATGTGGAGTTATTAGATTCAGAAGGTCAATCAGTAGACGATAACCAAGGAATTAAAAAATACTTTAGCGCTAGTTTACGGGGCTCAGAGTTAAAAAGATTCAAAGTTCAGGCAAAGGGAATTGATTTGTATTCTGCCAGACCTCATCAAGAAATCACGGAGGCTGGAAAATATGGCACTTGGAATGGCCCTTCACCTAACCTTGCGATGCAAATTAAAGATCAGTTTCCTAATACTGGTGATTTTGTTGTACGAGTAAAAGCGTCGGAAACCCAAGGATTTATCAAATCAATTGATACCGTATCACCTTTGAATAACGCCAAAGCGCTTTTTACATTAGACGCAGACGGCACGCCTAAATTAAATAAAGATACTCAAGTTCAGCTAGATATATCTAAAGCGACTAAAAAAACCGGTTTGCAACTAAGCGAGGACAACATAAGGTTTTTAGTGCTTAAAAAAGGGGCTGAGAAGATACATTTGCAATCCACATTGTTAACTAAAGATGAGTCTCAGCACTATTATCAAATAGACTTAGTGCACCCTGAAATTGCAGTGGGTAAACAAGTCGAGTTAGAAGTGAAAATTGATAAGTCGCCAGCTTTTAAAGTTAATTTGAAACATACTGGCCAAGCTAAAGAAGGTGAGCCTGTTGTGTCGAGTATTGCTTCCGCCCATTTGGCTAAGGTATGGCACAATATTGTGATTAAAGCCGACGATGACTTTCCTGGTTACAGCGACATTGTTGTGACGCAATTAGAAAAAGATAGTTTAATTGCCAAAAATCATCCTGAAAATAGCTTTAGCAATCAAATTGGTCAAAATACACAAGCGGTTTTATTACCTTATTTAGGCACAAGAACTGATGATGGTATGGATTATAAGGACTTTGCAGAAGGTCAAAAAGTAAGCGGTCAAAATAAGCTTTATACTTTTAAAGGCCGGTTGGAAAACCTACCTATTCCTAATCATGGTACCCAAGGCGATCACATAACCAGCAGTAGTTTAAAAGTTGGTGTTTGGAACGACGACAAAATTAAACAAGGTGAGCAGAAAGGTTCAAATATAAATGTAGAATATATTGAATTTGAGGCACCCTATTTTGAACAGTGGCCAACTGCTGAGCATCAAAGGATTTTCCCCTCCACGGAGATACAAGATGAAGAATACGCAAAATCTGTCATTAAGCAGTTTGCCACCAAAGCCTTTAGAAGAAATATATCAAACGAAGATATCGAACCATACTATGATTTATGGCGTGCGTTAAAAACAGAGTTTCCTAGATTCGAAGACGGTATAAAAGAAACACTTGTTGCCATCTTATGTTCGCCAAGGTTTTTATATTTAGTGGAGCCTCAGGCAGCACAAGTTGCTAAGACAGATAACAATGCTTGGTATTCAAATATTGCAAAGGTGTTTTCAATTGGTGATGTTCACGCTAGTTCAAATACTGTTAGTACTATTGACCAATTTTCACTAGCCAATAGATTGTCTTATTTTTTATGGAATAGTTCGCCAGATGACGTGTTATTAGATTTAGCACACAGGGGCCAACTTTCTGAAAATATAACTGAACAAGTGCAGCGGATGTTACAAGATGATAAAAAGTTAGCCCGCTTTACCAGTATATTTACTAGCCAGTGGTTGAGGTTAGACAGGCAACAAGGGCAAACGGTTAATGTAAAAGAGTTTCCTGATTACACGCGTTTTGTAAAACAAGATATGAAATTAGAAACTGAACAGTTCTTTCAGTATCTAATTCAACAAGATGAAAGTGTATTGAATGTGATTGATTCTGAATTTGTCATGTTAAATCAGAACTTGGCAGAGTTTTATGGAATTGATGATGTTGTAGGGCCGGAGTTTCGTCCGGTCAGTCGTAATGCCAACAAAGCCCGTGGAGGGTTATTGTCCCAAGGTGCATTTTTAACCGGCCATGCAGATGGAACACATAGTCATCCGGTTAAGCGAGCTATATGGGTTAAATCCAAAATATTAGGAGATGAGCCTCCACCGCCGCCTCCAAACGTACCTGAGCTAGACCCAGACACGCCTGGTTTTGAAAAGCTGACACTTAAGCAACAATTAGAGTTGCATAGAGATAAAGAATCATGCCGTGATTGCCATGCTAAAATTGATCCATACGGAGTGGTATTTGAAGGATTTGATGCAGTTGGAAAACAGCGTAGTGAGTATAAAGGTTTGCCGATTGATGCAAATTCTATTTTACCCAACGGTACGTCCATTAATGGTATGGCAGAGTTAAAACAATACTTAATGAAACAAGAATCAGATAAGGTAGTTTTATCAGTCATTAAACACTTATATGGTTATGCCCTTGGTAGAGAGGTTGGTTTTAGTGATGACGAAGAGCTGAACCAAATATTGCAACAAGTAAAAGCTGATGATTACCGTATGCAAAGTGTTTTGTTAGCTATTATTAATAGCCCTTCATTTAACCAAATATAAGGAAGCAAAGGATGAATACTATTCGCCCATTTCGATTGCAACGCCGCAGTTTTTTAAAAGGTTTAGGTGTGGCAGCTTGTTTACCTTATATGGAGTGTATGGCCGATAATAAGGTTAACGTTGGACAACGCTCAGCCCCAGCTAAACGTTTGGCTTATGTATACACACCAAATGGAGTGGCCGTTCCTGGGTTAGAATCAGAGCATAAAGAATGGAACTGGTTTCCTTCTGGCGAAGGTAAAAACTATCAATCGACCCAAGTGTTAAAGTCTTTGTCTAACCTTAAAGATGATGTATCTATTATTGGTGGCTTGAGCCACCCAAAATCGCGTAGTTTATTAGGTCATATTGCAGGCGACACCTTTTTAACTGGTGGAGATGTTCGTACAGATTATAACAATAGTATTTCTGTTGATCAGTTCGCTGCACAGATTAAAAAGCAATCAAACCGTTACCCATCTTTAGTTTTGTCTGCTGATGGAGGTATAGGTTTTAAGTCCCGAGTTTCAACTCTATCTTTTGATCAAGGTGGAACCGCTATTCCTTCAGAGCATAATCATAGGAATATTTTTGAGCGTTATTTTTCGTTGAATGGCAAAAATGCCAGTGTAGAGCGTCGTAAAAGTTTAGCGCGACAGAAAAAAATGGTCGACCTTATCTTAGAAGATTCTAAACGCCTTCAACAAAAATTAGGCGTTAATGACAGGCATAAATTGGAAGAACACTTATCTTCACTTAGTAATTTAGAAGAACAAATTCAGCGCAACGAAGCTTGGTTGGATATTCCACTAAAAAATGTCAGTACTGACCACTTAGATCTGTTGGTTGACGCGAAAGTGGATCCACAGGCTTATATACGGTCTATGTATGACCTTATAGTTTTGGCCTTTCAACTAGATTTAACTGAAGTTGTGTCGTATATGGTTTCTCGCGAGGATGGCATGGGGCTTGGAGATGCTTATCCTATTTTAGGTCTTGGTTTGAAAAAAGGTCATCACGCCATTAGTCACGATAAAAGTGAAGGGCATTGGAAAGAGTGGGGACAATATGATCAATGGATGGTAAGCCATGTCGCTTACTTTATTGATAAAATGAAAAACACTCATGACGAATTTGGTTCTCTTTTGGACAATACTCAAATATTGTATGGTAGTGCCTGTAGTACTACCCATAACGCTAGAAATTATCCGTTGATATTAGCGGGTGGTAAAAACATGGGATTACGCCATGGTAGTTACACTAAGTTTACTAATGACACTCCTTTGAGTAACCTGTTTGTTAATCAGTTACGAGCAGCAGGTGTTTTGACCGACAAATTTTCAGACAGTACTGAGAATATGGCGGGCATGGAAAATTTATTTAACGGCATTAAAGCTTAATTACCAATTAATAATTATAAAAACTAAGGAAATTCAATGTCTACAGAATCATCTGCAGTATCAGAAGATATACAAAGTGGAACTACTAAAACGCCTATAATCCAAAAAGGTTTATTGTTACCTTTTATTCTCATTACGGCTTGTTTCGCCTTATGGGGTGCTGCTAATAATATGACTGACTTATTGGTGCCGGCTTTCCAAAAAGTCTTGAGCATGAGTCAGTTACAGTCTTCTTTTATACAATCTGCATTTTATGGTGCTTATTTTGTCATGGCACTACCTGCTGCATTTTTAATTCAAAAATACAGCTATAAGAATGGGGTGTTAATAGGGTTAACCGTATACGCAGCAGGGGCCATACTTTGTTACCCTGCAAGCCAAGCTATGAGTTTTGAATTCTTCTTATTGGCCTTTTATGTATTTGCATCAGGTTGCGCTATTTTAGAAACGGTTGCTGCCCCCTACATAATGTCTATGGGACCAGAAGAAACAGGCACGCAACGTATTAACCTTGCCCAAGCATTCAACCCAATTGGCGTCTTAATGGGAGTGTTTTTAGGTAAAGAAGTGATTTTAAAAGGCCTAAATTCTGCCAGCGAAGATGAAAGGGCAGCGATGACAACAGATCAACTATTGCTCATTCAATCACAAGAGTTATCTAATGTAGTCACCGCTTATTTAATTGTCGCCGTTGTTGCATTTGTATTGGCGGCATTTATCTTTATTGCTAAATTTCCAGCTGGAAAATCGAGTGATAAATTTAGTGAATTAAAACAATCTTTCAATCGATTAAAGCAAAACCGCAAATGGAAATTTGCCATAGTTGCTCAGTTTTTCTATGTAGGCTGTCAGATTGGCGTTTGGACTTACGCGATTAAATATATTATGGATAATCACGCTGGTGTAACTACTGAAGCTCAAGCCGGTGAATATGTCTTTTATGGTTTATGTGTTTATACCGCTTTTCGTTTTATATGTACTGCACTTATGAGTTTGATTTGCCCAGCTAAGCTTCTTTCTATTATGGCGAGTTTGGCTATTGTTTTGATCAGTGTGGCGATATTTGTAGGTGGTGAAACGGGTACTTATGCGTTATTAGCCTGCTTTTCTTGTATGTCCTTAATGTTTCCTACCATTTATGGTTTAGGTTTAACAGGTGTAGGGGAAGATCGAAAACTAGGTGGCTCTTTCATCATAATGGCAATACTCGGTGGAGCTATATTAGTGCCTCTTCAAGCTTGGATTATTGATGTGACAAATAGTGTTAATACTAGTTATTTATTGCCACTAGTATGTTTTAGCATAGTGTTAATTTTTAGTGTGTTTGCGCGTAAACAGGACGAGGCAGCATAAGCATATGTTTAGTCGTTCATTGATTAGGTGGTTACCACTTGATGAGTAAACAAAATGCGTTATTTGCATCATTTATTCGCCAATACCAAGCCCGTCTGCGTTCATTTATACGTGGCATGGGCGTGGCGAATCATGCGGTCGATGATATAGCTCAAGAAACATTTTTGACTGCATATAAAAAATTGGATGAATTTGATCAAGAGAAAGATTTTGGTAATTGGTTATATGGAATTGCCCGGAATATATTGCGCAATGAGTTACGTAAAGACGCGCGCCAAAGTCGTATAATGGATGAAAAGCTTAGCCATTATTTGTTAGATGAATTTGAGTTAGACTATGAACCTTCAGATCAAAAAGGTGATGAAATTCTGGCTTTGCAGGAATGTATAAAAACTCTCCCAGATAAAAGTAAAACCCTGATTGACAAAAAGTATACACAAGAGTGGAAAACACAATTATTAACCGATCACTTTAGTATGTCTGATACAGCCATTCGCCTCGCTCTAATGAGGATTAGAAGAAAACTTAAAACATGTATGGATTATAGGTTGCAATATGACCAGCAGTGTTGAAAAACATAAAAGGTTTTCTTCACTACTGGAGCTGCTGATTGAAGGCAATGCAAGTAGCCAACACATTGCTGAACTTATTGAGCTCGCTAAACAAGACAGAGAGTTAAAGTATATACTGCGCTCTCAGCTAGAAATGGATAACTTGTTGTTGCAGGCTTTGTCTCCTAAAGAGAATGCAGACAAGTTTATAGAGCAGATTGTAGAGCAGTCTGACAGTATTCAAGCTCACAATGAATTTGAAAAGCAGGTAATGGGTGCATTACCTCAAGCCACGTCAATTGATACAACAAAAAACAATGATAAGTTTGCTTGGGTTATTTCTGGTTTAAGCCTTGTGGCTTGCCTTGTCATCTCGATTATTTCCTTTAATCAAGTGTTATTCTTTGGTTCTCAATCAGATGTCGATTTGACCACAAACAAAGAAATTCAAGATCAAGGTGTGGCCATTGTGGTGAATGCTGTTGGGTTAGATAATCCTGATCAGTTTGTGGTTGGAAAATCTATTGCGCCGGGCCGAGTTATTATAAAGAAAGGTTTCCTAGAATTAGAATTCTATCAAGGTGCACAAATAAAAATCGCCGGTCCTTCTACATTAGACTTAATCAGTGCAACAGAAGTGAAATTGCTTGAAGGCAAATTGATGTCGGAAGTGCCTCCTGTGGCTTTAGGGTTCACAGTAGACATCCCTAACTATCAAATTATTGACTTGGGTACTTCTATGGGCGTACAGGTTGATAATAAAGGAAACTCTCAACTACATGTGTTTGCAGGTCAATTAGATGTATTTAACAAAAATGGTGACAAAAAGCGTTTCACTAAAGGTGATGCCGTCAATTTTTACGCTACTAAAACAGACCAATGGCAAACTGAACATGTTATCGACAATCGATTTAATGAATTCACTGAAATTGGCCTGCTTACTAACCAAGCTACCAATAAAAAACAGCAACGGTGGTTAGATATTAAACAAAACATATTAGCAGACGGTAGTTTAGTTGCTTATTATGATTTTGAACCATCATCTGGTAAACCTCGTGAACTTAAAAATGTAGGTGCGCAAGACAGCGAGGCTAATGGCGCGATAGTCGGCGCTAAGTGGGGAAAAGGACCTTGGCCAGGTAAAAGTGCCTTAGTTTTTAAACGTCCAGCCGATAGAGTGCGAATTAATATTGATGGAAAATTCAAAAACTTCACCTTAGCGGCTTGGGTAAAAATTGATAGTCTTGACAGAATATTTAACTCGCTACTATTAACCGATGGCTACGAGCCTGGTGATATGCATTGGCAAATTGCTAATTTTAATCGCCACAAAAAGTTTGGCACTCTTGTTTTGGGTTTATCTACTACACACCAAGGTGCAAGAAACTACAATGCATTTCCTTTTTTTAGTCCCGCAGAATCAGGTACTTGGTATCACCTAGCAGTCACTGTAGATCAACAGAAAGAGCAGGTTAAAACCTACGTAAACGGAAGATTATTTCAATCCAATTTGTTAACTAAAAAGTCTGAATATTGGAAAATTGGTCAAGCGTCAATAGCTAACTGGGATAGTAAGGAGCTGAAAAGCCCTCTCAGAAATCTTAATGGCAGCATGGCTGAGCTAATCGTTTTATCACGAGCGCTAAATGATAATGAAATTAATGACCTGGCCTTGAATGAAACTTCTCCCTCTCTATCAAGCTCAATTTATTAAAGTTACAAATATTGACTAACCAAAATATTGGATAAGCCGAACCTCTCGATAACGCTCTTTTTGTGCCTATCGGCGTTGGATTGTCTAGCAATAACACGTTATTACGTACGACAATCCACCTTGCTATACACGAAAAATTTCGTCACCGAGTAAGAATTCAGCTGAGGTAATTTAGCCGGGTGTCACTAAGTTATTGAATTATAGTGTTAAATTGAACTTGGTCGATACTTCTTATCCAGTAATCAGGTTAACTATTTGTTTTAGCTTATTTTTATCGAAGTTAGTATAAACTAGTGGCAGTTAATAATTAGTCTTTACCCTACCTTGGGTTTAATGCTTAACAAGAAATGGATCTCTAGTATGAATATCAAATCAATAAAGCAAAGTGTATCTGTAGCTATATCACTCTCACTTTTTTCACTGTGCTTTACTGCTTGCCAATCTAATCAAACAAGCAATGAAAATACAGCTGTTCAAGAAACACAGTCGAATAAACCCTTTACAGGTTTATTGCCAGCCTCACCAAGGTTGATTAAGGGCAAGCTTGATAATGGCATTAAATACATAGTGCAAAAAAATGTAAAACCTGCGAAACGTGCTGAAATTCGATTGGTGGTAAATATTGGCTCTCTTGCTGAAGATGAAAGTCAATTAGGCTTCGCTCATTTTGCTGAACATATGGCTTTTAACGGCACGCAGGATTTTAAAAAGCAAGAAATTGTAGAGTATGTTGAATCTATAGGCATGAAATTTGGTGCTCACTTAAATGCCCACACCAGTTTTGATGAAACCGTTTATAAATTACAGATCCCAACGGATGATCAGGAAATCATTGAAAAAGGTTTTCATATTCTCGAAAACTGGGCACATAAGATTAGTTTTGAACCTGAAGAAATTGATAAAGAGCGTGGCGTAGTCGTTGAGGAGTTACGGGCGCGAAAAGGCGCTGGCCAGCGAATTTTTGATAAACAATTACCCGTGTTATATAAAGGTTCAAGACATGCGATTCGTTTACCAATTGGCAAGCAAGAAATACTTGAAAATGGTAAACATGCAGATTTAGTACGTTTTTATAAGGATTGGTATCGCCCCGATTTAATGTCTGTTGTAGTCGTTGGGGATATTGAAACACCCCATGCAATAGCGTTAATTGAAAAGTATTTCAGCAAAATAAAATCAGCAGGGAATGGTAAAGCCAAGCAAGATTATCCATTGCCAGACAATACAGCCCCCCTTATTAGTGTTGAAACTGATCCAGAACTTACCCGTAGTACTGTCAACTTGACCTTTAAACAGCCTTTATTCGATGTGCAGAATTACCAAGATTTAAAACAGCAAATTTCCCATTCTTTATTCACGGGTATGTTGAATAACCGGATAAGAGAAGCCGTGCTAAAACCAGATTCCTCTTTGATTGCTGGTGGCAGCAGTTTTTCTCGTTTATTTAGCAGTAATTCTACTTTCAATATGGGGGCATTAGTTAAGCCAAATCAATCAAATAAAGCAATCTCGTTTTTGTTGGGTGAATATAACAGGGTCCGCCAAAATGGCTTTACCACTACTGAGTTGGCGCGCCAAAAATCGAGTATGTTACGTTCGGCTGAAAAAGGGGCTAAAGAGATAGAAAAAACCCAATCCAACAGATTGATTTCTAAATATATAGGACATTTCTTAAGACAAACTCCTATTATGGATAGTGAACAATATTTTGCGGCGTACCAATATTTTTTACCTCAAATTACCATTGATGATATTAATCAACTATCAGGAAAATGGTGGCATGAGCATAATCGTTTAGTTTCTATTTCTGCGCCACAAAAAACGCGAGACAGTTTGCCTAATGACCAACAAATACTAGCCTTGTGGGAAAAAAGTAGCGAGCAAAAGCTGCAAGCTTATCAAGATGAAAAGGTTGCGGATTCACTTATGGCAGTTACGCCTAAAGCGGGAGCAATTGTTGATAAAAAGTTTGATGAAGATTTACAGGCTCATATTTGGATCTTAAGTAACGGCGCTAAAGTGATTTTAAAACCCACTGCCTTTAAAGAAGATGAAATCCTTTTTTCTGCTAGTAGTGAGGGTGGAAACTCATTGTTAGAAACTGACAAATATCTCACCACTTTAATTACGACACATATTGCCAGTGCAATGGGAATCGGTGAGTTAGATACTATTCAGTTAGGTAAATTTATGAAAGGTAAACGGTTTGGTTTATCTGCACAGATTGGTCAATATAATCAGTCTTTATCCGGCACTAGTTCTGTGGAAGACTTACCTAAGTTTATGCAAATGTTACATCTGAAATTTCAAAAACCACGAGTCGACAAGCCTGCTTTTGATACCTTAATATCGAGAGCGACCCCCTACTATAAAAACCGTCTAGATACGCCAAATGGAGTATTCTCTGAAGCAATAAGAGTGGCACAATATAGTCAGAATCCTCGTTCAGTAAAAATGGATGATAAGATTATTCAAAGTCAAAGTTTTGAGCAATCCCTTGATTTTTATCAGGAGCGTTTTGCCAACCCAGGTAGTTTTAACTTTGCTTTTGTAGGCAATATTGACTTAGCTAAAATGGAAGAACTCTTAAGTACGTACGTAGCAAGTTTGGCGAATAGCTCGTCTGCTGAAACGTGGGAAAAACTGCCTAGATTGCGCACTAAGGGGCAACTAAAAGTTGGTGTGAAAAAGGGCATGGAACCCAAAGCTACGGTTGTGCTTAATTATTACGGCGACAAACAATGGAGTTTTGAGCAAAGTGCGGCATTTAGTAGCTTAAAGTCTGTGCTCAGTACCGTTTTACGAGAGCGTATTCGTGAAGAAAAATCAGGGGTTTATGGTGTAAGGGTTGGAGGAGGTTTTTCTCGTTACGATAACTCCCATAGTATGAGTATTTCCTTTACCTGTGATCCAGACAGAATAGATGAACTTATTACAGAAACCCAATTGGTTGTTAAAGAGTTTAAAACTCACGCACAAGATACCAAGTATTTAGAAAATTATAAAAAGCAGCGTGTTAAAAGTAACGAAACTAAAATCAAACAAAATGGTTTTTGGCGTGGTTATTTGTTGGCAAGTTTGTCTGAAACTCAAGAGTTTCAAACTTATCAACAAGGTTTGGTGTTAGTTGACGCTATGACAGAGGAAAAGTTACAGACCGCGGCCAAAGAATTTTTAGATGAACAAGACACCTTAGTGGCTACTTTGTTACCTGAAGAAAAAGCAGCGGATTAAAATTGATTAAAGACGAGAAATTTATGAACAAAGAAATTAAAGGTATGTGCTTATTTTTAGGCATGATTGGTTTAGGGTATGCAGCATTGTTATGTTCGATAATGTTGTTTACTGGTGTAAAAATATTTAAGTCAATCGTATTAATTACTACATTTTCATCGTTTTTAGTTAGCTTAGGGTTAACTACCCAAGTAAAACACAGAATTATTCAGTTAGTAAAAAACAGTTTTTAAGATATTAAAGACGGTATTAGTAAAACTGAAATTTGCCAACAATTTCAGTTTTACTTTAATTTTTCAAAGGTGAACTCTTTAATGGGAGCAGGTTTATAAAAGTAGTAACCTTGCATGTTTTGAC
This sequence comes from Paraglaciecola sp., assembly GCF_051252315.1. GTDB lineage: Bacteria > Pseudomonadota > Gammaproteobacteria > Enterobacterales > Alteromonadaceae > Paraglaciecola. The sequence continues at coordinate 35,014 of NZ_JBPOFP010000023.1, forward strand.
AACCTAACTCTAATAATAGGTTTTTTTGTTCTTCTGTTTCAACTCCTTCAACTATGCAGCGAACTTCAAAACTAGAACCTAACTCTAATATTGTTTTAACAACACCTCGACTGCGAGCATTATGCTGCAGATTGTGTACAAAACTTCTGTCTATTTTCAAAGTGTCAAACGCTAATTTATGAATATAGCTTAGGCTGGAATACCCAGAACCAAAGTCATCAAGGGCCACAGCATAACCTTCTTGTTGTAATTCTCGGGTTATGTTTGAACAATGTTCTAAGTCGCTCATTATGGTTGTTTCTGTTATTTCAAATTGCACCCGGTTGGTGGGTAACTGGTATTTCTTTAAAATGGTGCTTAATTGTTTTAACGTTTCGCGGTTGATCACATCATGAACAGATAAGTTAAATGACAGATAAATATGGGAAGGCCAAGATCTTAAATCTTGAATAGCTAGCTCAAATAAATAGAGTGTTATTTCAGTCACCATACCCATTTTTTCAGCTGTTACAATAAATTGTTCAGGTGGAGTTTGTCCTAGCTCAGGATGAAACCATCTAGCTAAAGATTCAAAACCAACGATTTCGCCTGTTTTACCATTTACGATAGGTTGATAGAATATTTTAATCTGTTCTTTTTTTACACTTTGTCCAAGTGCGAGTTCTATTAAAGATTTTTTACGAATTAACTGCTCATGTTTCTCTGAAAATATAACAGAGCTGCCTCTAGCATGATTTTTAGCTTCGTAGAGTGCAAAATCGGCTCGATCCATTAGTTTTTCAGCTGTTTGGCCTGCGTTAGGATAAACTGCAAATCCACAGGAACCAGAGATTTGGACTAAACCAGTACGCATTTTGAATGGTGTTTGCAATGATGCAGTGATCTTCTTGCCAAGATTTTGGATTTGTTCGTTATCATTATCAAAATCTAAAACAACGGCAAATTCATCTCCACCAATTCGAGCTAACATCGCATCTGTGTTTAACAGTTTTTTTAATCTATTACTGACCTCTGTCAACACTCGGTCGCCAGCAGCATGCCCATGGATATCATTAACCGGTTTAAAGCCATCTAGGTCAATTAGGCCGACAATGAAGTTTTTATTTTTTGTGGTGTCACTAAGTTTTGCATTTAAATAATTAGCAAAACTTCTTCTATTTGCGAGTTTTGTTAAGCCATCTTGGTTAGCCAATAATTCATTTTGAATATTTAATTTCTTTGTATGTCGATGCTGTCTTTCAATTTGTTGCTTGGCATCGATGGCTGAAGAAAACGAGCGGTAGTAACTTTGTGTAATCTTCAATAAGACTAAAACGACTAATGTAAAGTTACTGGCAATGGCCACAAATACAGGGTGACCAGAATAAATCACGAATATAACGAACGGCAAACCTACAGTAATTGAAGTAGACCATGCAGCTGCAGGTAAATGAATAAGGCAGATTATAATGCCAATAACTGTAATGGATATGTAATAGACAACGTGAGTTTGTAAAGCTAGGCCACCATAGCTATAAAGCGAGTAACTCCAAATTGAAAAAACGATTCCCATCAGTGCTGCAAAGATAACAGTTATTCTAATTTGATGGCGAGCTTGTTTAAGGGAAAAGTCACTGTTCCTAAACCCATACCAGCGAATTGCTCTACTGATGCAACCAATTGATAAAAGAGCGGCCACATAAATAGTTAAGTAATCCGGGGCCACACCATAGTGTGTGTAGGCTAATGACAGTGAATTTACGAGTAAAATAGAATACAACAAGGGAACTTTTTTGATTAGCTCGTTAAATTGAGCAAAGATAACCTGAGAACTTTTCTCTCCGCCATCCGCTAATTTATATATCCATTTTATAATTTTGATAAAGACCCCTTTATTCAATATCGTTAATACAATTACCTATGAGGCGATAATAAAAAAGGCTCCAACTAGGAGCCTTAAGGTAGATTAATGAGCATTATACTCGCTCAAATACAGTGGCTATGCCTTGACCTAAACCAATGCACATAGTGGCTAACCCTACAGACTTATCGTTCTCTTCCATTAGATTAATCAGTGTAGTAGATATTCTTGAACCTGAACATCCAAGTGGATGTCCTAATGCTATCGCGCCGCCATTTAGGTTAACTTTTTCATCGTAGTTGTCTAACCAACCTAGCTGTTTAATACAGGATAAAGCTTGTGCTGCGAAAGCCTCGTTAAACTCGGCAAGTTCGATGTCAGCCATAGTTAAGCCAGCTCGTTTAAGGGCCTTTTGGGTTGCAGGCACAGGGCCATATCCCATTATTGCTGCATCACAACCTGCTACTGCCATGGCACGAATTTTCGCTCTAGGTGTTAAACCTAATACTTTGGCTTTATCAACGGACATGATTAACATAGCAGAAGCGCCGTCTGATAAAGCAGAGGAAGTACCGGCCGTCACTGAACCATTTACTGGGTCAAAAACCGGCCTTAAGGCGGCCATAGTTTCAACCGTAGAGTCCGGACGTATCACCTCATCTGTGTTAATTCGCTTTAAGATGCCATCAGCATCATGACCAAGCGTAGCAACTATTTCATTATTCCAACGGCCTTCCAGTGTGGCTTTGTGGGCACGTTGATGTGACCGTGCTCCAAACTCGTCTTGCATTTCACGGCTTATACCGTTTTGACGACCTAACAACTCAGCTGTCATGCCCATCATGCCCGAGGCTCTGGCAGTATATTTGGCTAATCCCGGATGAAAATCTACGTTAAAGTTCATAGGTACATGACCCATATGTTCAACGCCACCAATCATATAGACATCACCGCGACCAGACATAATTCCGCTGGTAGCATCATGCAAAGCTTGCATGGAAGAACCACATAAACGGTTAACCGTAACAGCACTCGTGGTTCTAGGGATTTTTGTTAATAATTGGGCGTTTCGAGCGACATTAAACCCTTGTTCTTTAGTTTGCTGAACGCAGCCCCAAATAATATCTTCAATTTCATTTGGATCTAAATTAGGATTGCGCTCTAGCAATTTTGTCATTAAATGAGCTGACAAATCCTCAGCTCTTACATTTCTGAAAATGCCAGCTTTAGAGCGACCCATAGGTGTGCGTATACAATCAACTACTACCACTTCTTTCATGATCATCTCCTGTGTTTATTGGGCAAAATAAGATTTATTGGATGTAGCCATTTCGCGTACCCCATCACTAATCTGATAAGTGGGACCTAAATCGGCATACTTATCTGCCAATGCAACAAAGTTACTTAAACCCATGGTTTCAATGTAGCGGAAAATTCCGCCTTTAAATGGAGGGAAGCCAAGACCATATAACAAAGCCATATCTGCTTCAGCAGCGCTATCGACAATGCCTTCCTCTAAGCAGCGAATAGCTTCATTAGCCATAGGAACCATCACTCGGGCAATGATGTCGTTTGTATCAAAATCTTTAATACCCGCACAATGATCAGATAACAAGGCGTAAGCCTCATCTGCAGCTACTTTGTTTGGACGGCCACGTTTGTCTACACCGTGGTTGTAAAAACCTTTTGCATTTTTTTGACCGTATCGTTGAGCAGTGTACATAAGTGTGACAGGGTCATTTTTAATTTTTTGCATGCGTTCAGGAATACCTTCTGCCATGACACTAGAAGCATGATTAGCGGTGTCTAAACCGACTACATCTAGTAAAAATGCAGGGCCCATAGGCCAACCGAATACTTTTTCCATTACTTTATCGACTGCAACAAAGTCAGCCCCATCAATTAATAACTGGCTAAATCCGGCAAAATAAGGGAACAAGATACGGTTAACTAAAAATCCTGGACAGTCATTTACCACAATAGGTGTTTTACCCATTTTTAACGTGGCAGCAACAACCGCAGATATGGTTTGTTCTGAGGTTTTTTCACCTCGAATAATTTCTACTAATGGCATGCGATGTACTGGGTTAAAAAAGTGCATGCCACAGAAACGTTCTGGTTTTTCTAAGCTTTGAGCTAATTGATTGATAGAAATAGTGGAGGTGTTTGAGCAGATAATGGTGTCGTCTGACACATTTTGTTCTGTTTCTGCCAATACTAAACCTTTTATTTTGGGGTTTTCGACAACTGCTTCAATGACTAGATCTACATCTTTAATTGCGCTGTACTCTAAAGATGGTGTGATTTTATTTAAAGTGGCAGCCATTTTTTTCGCATCTACTCTGCCTTTTTGCATGCCTTTACTTAGAATTTTGCCCGCTTCATTTAACCCAAGGTCTAGCGCCCCTTGGTTAATGTCTTTCATTATGACTGGAGTGCCCTTTACTGCGGACTGGTAAGCAATACCTCCACCCATAATACCAGCACCTAATACGGCAGTTTGATTCACTGAGTGCGTAGCGGCTTTAGCTTGTTTTTTACCTTTACTCTTTACCAATTGATCAGCTAAAAATATGCCCACTTGGGCTTTCGCTTCATCGGTTTTAGCCAAAGTAGCAAAACCTTGGTTTTCTAACGCCAAAGCCTCGTCTCTTTCGAGTCCCGCCGCTTTAGCAACGGTATTGACTATCATATGAGGGGCTGGGTAATGTTTGCCCGCTTGAGCAGCTACCATAGCTTTAGCTGTAGAGAAGCTCATCACGGCTTCGTTTGTATTGAGCTGTAAAGGAGAAGTTTTTTCCAAGCGTGCTGCTTGCCAATCAAACTCACCGGCAATAGCATCTTGGAGCATGCTCAGCGCTGCTTTTTCAAGGTTTTCAGGGGATACCACTGCATTCACGGCACCCACTGCTAATGCTTTTTCTGGTTTGCAATCTTTGCCGGTAGTCATCCACTCAAGAGCGTTATCTGCGCCAATTAGTCGAGGTAAACGTACTGACCCGCCAAAGCCAGGCATAATGCCTAATTTAACTTCTGGTAGACCTAGCCTGGTGCTTGTATCCGCTACTCGAAAATCACAGGCCAAGGCCATCTCGCAGCCTCCACCCAAAGCGAAACCATTTACAGCAGCGATGGTGGGGAATGGTAAATCTTCAAAACGATTAAATACTTGAGAAGTTTTAGCAACCCAAGAGATAATGTCTTGTTCTGGCATATCAAATAGTGCAGTAAACTCAGTAATATCCGCACCAACAATAAACGCGGGTTTAGCTGAACGAACAATTAAGCCGCTAATATTTGAAGTTGTTTCTAAGGCTTGGGTAGCTGCTTCTAATTCCTCAACAGTTTGCTGATCAAACTTATTTACCGAACCTTGCCCATCAAAAACGAGTTCTGCAATGCCGTCTTGCAACAGGTGGACCTTAAGGTTGTTGCCTTTGTAAATCATGATTATCTCCTATGGCAGTTGCTAAAATGTTTAGGAAATTTTCATCTCCAAATAAGGTTGATATAAAAAATGTTAAACACACTAATAACTGTAACCAAACATTTAACATTTGATATCAAGACCTCTTATTATGTGTATAAATTGAATTATTGCAACTGGTCATTCCAGTTGGTGGGTGAATTTTTGAAATAGATACCGATAATATTTGTTATATGGGGTATCTTTAACCACTCTTTTTTCTTAGGACTTTTTTATTATTCTCTCGTCATCTAGTGTTTTGTTTTTTGCTTTTTTTACCTCATTGATGAATTTTAATGTCAGTGCCAGCGTGACTGTTGAGCAACAACGTAAAATATTTGCCCATGCTGAAGGTGTTGCACACAACCCAAAAAGTAAAACGTACAAAAGGTTAATGACTCAATTGGAAGGATATCCGTTACGTCCATATATAGAGTTAAAAACTTTAAGGAAATATCCTTATATGGCAAATAGAGAGCTTATTGAAAATTTTCTAGAGAAGCATAAATTTTCACCTTTAGATTGGCCATTACGGAAAAAGTGGTTGGCTTATTTGGCTAAACAGAAACAACCTGCGATGTTCGAACATTTTTATCGTGATATTGGTGATACAGGACTAAATTGTATACATGCTGAAAACCTATTAAACAATCCTAAAACGGAACAAGAGGGACTTGAATTAGCTAGCCAATATTGGGTGGTGGGGAAATCACAACCTAAAGCTTGCGACCCTTTATTTAAAAAATGGAAACAAGCTGGAAAACGCACACCTGAAATGGTTTGGCAGCGCTTATCTTTGGCTGCAGACGGTGGTAACCATACTCTCATTCCTTATTTGAAGACCTTGTTACCTGAGAATCAAAAATATTTGGCTGATTTATGGTTAAAAGTACGTCGGTCGCCAAGTCAGGTTAGTAGAGTGTCTAACTTTCCTCGGAAATTAAAACATTTAGAACAAGAAATACTGACATACGGACTAAAACGTTTGGTGTGGCGCGATAGAGATTTAGCTTTAAGAAGTTGGGAAAAATTGTCTAAGCGATACGACTTTACTGAGGAACAGTTAAAAGCTATCTCACATCGTTTTGCCGTGTCTCTGACGCTAATTGATCACGATAAAGCGGGAATGTGGTTAGAAAAAGCCGGTCATTATACGCCTGATAATGAATTAGCTCGCTGGCACTTAGCGCATTTATTAAGAGAGTTAAGCTGGCAGAATGCTTTAAATATGATCAACTCAGTGCCTGCCGATGTGGCCGCTGATAACATATTTGAATATTGGAAAGCGCGGTCATATGAACAGCTTAATGCAAATGAGTTGGCGTCTGCATCTTTTAAAAAGTTGTCTCAGCAACGTCATTATTACGGTTTTTTAGCTAGTGGGCAGTTATCTCAAATGGCTAATTTAAATAACAAACCATTGCAGCCTTCTAAACTTGAACTACAAGCGATAGCAGAACATCCAGCTGCACAAAGAGCGCTAGAATTTAGGGCGTTAGGCAGACAAGTTAGTGCTAGAAGAGAATGGAATTTTTTGCAGACTCAGTTAACCCAAGAAGACAAAGCAACAGCTGCTGTACTGGCTAATGAAAAAGGTTGGCATGATCAAGCTATCTTCGGATTTTCTAAATCAGGTTATTTAGACGATTTAGCCAGACGTTTTCCTATGCCTTTTGACGTACATTTAGAATTTAACGCAAAGAAAAATAATATTGATCTTGCTTGGGCATATGCGATTGTGCGCAGAGAAAGCTCTTTTATGCCTGATGCTGCATCTGGCGTTGGCGCATTAGGACTGATGCAAGTGATGCCAGGAACTGCTAGATACTTGGTTAAAAAAACGGTGTCTCGTTCAACTTTATTTAATCCAGAAGAGAATGTCGCGTTGGGCACACGATATATGCGTTACTTAATGGATAAAATGTATAACAACCCCATTTTGGCCACTGCATCTTACAATGCTGGCTGGCGAAGAGTGAAGAAGTGGTTACCCGAATCTAGTCCTATGCCTATAGACTTGTGGATAGAAACGATCCCCTATAAAGAAACCAGAAATTATGTCAAAGCCGTGTTGGCCTATAAACAAATTTATAGTCAACATTTAGGCGGAAAAGATAACGCTTTTAAAGATCTTGCAAAAATGAAGATTAGCCCAAAAGGCCAACTCAGCTTATAAATGTAAATCTGTATACAGACATAAAGCTTATGGTAGTCTAACTTCTAGAGATTAAATATTTGTTCTAGAGTTAAACATGTCAAAAGTATCAACAAGTTATCCACAACATATTATTGAGTTACAAAGCCGTACTCGTGAGGCATTACAGCGGGAATCTATCGATGGTTTGATTATTCATTCTGGACAAAGCAAACGTATGTTTTTGGATGATAATAATTATCCATTTTCGGTTAACCCGCAATTCAAGGCTTGGTTGCCTGTTGTCGATAATCCCAATTGTTGGTTAATCGTAAACGGTGTAGATAAACCAAAATTGATCTTTTACCGACCAAAAGATTTTTGGCATAAAGTGCCCGATGAACCCAATGACTTTTGGGCAGAGCAATTTGACATTGTGTTACTTACACAAGCTGACGCTGTAGAAAAACACCTACCATTTGATAAAAGTAAATACGCCTATGTTGGTGAATACATTGAAGTGGCAAAAGCACTCGGTTTCGAACTGGTCAACCCTGACCGCGTTATGCATTATTTGCATTATCAGCGGGCTTACAAAACGGATTACGAATTGGGTTGTTTGCGTGAGGCTAATCGCGTAGCTGTAGATGGTCATAGAGCCGCAAAAATAGCCTTTGAGCAAGGTCTGAGCGAGTTTGATATAAACCTGGCTTATCTTTGTGCAGTGCGTCAGGGCGATAATAGTGTGCCCTACAATAATATTATTGCCTTAAATCAAAATGCTTCAATATTACATTACACTGAATTAGATACCCAAGCTCCTGCTGAAAGTCGCTCATTTTTAATTGATGCAGGTGCTAGTTTTCATGGTTACGCCGCTGATATTACTCGAACTTATTGCCAGCAGTCAGGCTTGTTTTCAGAATTAATTCAAGCGTTGCACAACGTCACCTTGGGGTTAGTTGAGCAACTTAAACCTACTGTTGCATATGGCCAAATTCATGTTCAGGCGTATCAACAAATAGCCCAAATATTAGAAAGTTTTGGGTTTGTTAACTTGTCTGCTGATGGAGCAGTAGAAAAAGGTATTGTCAGTACATTTTTTCCTCACGGAATTGGGCACTTTTTAGGTTTACAGGTGCATGATGTTGCAGGACATGTCTCTGATGATAGAGGCACACCTTTGGCGCCACCCAGTCAACATCCGTTTCTGCGCACTACGCGCACGATTGAAGCTAAACAAGTATTCACAATCGAACCTGGATTGTATTTTATTGATAGCTTGTTAGCTGATTTAAAAGCCAGTGAACATTCTAAATATATCAACTGGGATAAGGTAGATGTTATGCGACCTTTTGGTGGTATCCGGATTGAAGACAACATCATTGTGCATAGAGATAAAAATGAAAATATGACTAGGGAACTAGGTTTAAATTAAAATGAAAAGGCTCACACTTTCGAATGACAATATATTTAACGGCTTTTTATTGGTCGTTATCATGTCTATTTCTGGATTGTGGGCTTTTGAAGAATACCTTGGAATTGCAGCAACACAAGATCGAATTGGAAATTTTATAAGCTTAATCATTTTGCCAATTTGTTTTTATTTTAGTTTCATTAAAAATAAAATTAAGCTGATTAAAGTTTTTGTATATTTTTATCTAGCAACGTACTTAATATTTCTTACCACAGCTGCTTTTTATCAGGCTGCTCAAACAGGCGAGATGTATTCAACTGCCTCTTCTCTACAGTGGGTGCCGATTGTTTATATTATTGCTTTTTTATTTCTGCCTCAAAGGCAGGCAATTTTCACAGTGTTGGGTTTTTATGCGCTGATTATATTGTTGTTAATTATATCCTATACAGATATTTTCCCTGGTATTAGTGATGAAATTCATGCTGTGTTTATCAACGCTGTATTTGCTCAGGGGGTGTGTATATTATGTTTATTTGGTGTCATTCGGCTTAAACAAACGAAAAACGAAACCGCCAAGTATGCTAAAAAAATGGAAAAGGCAGCGAACATCGATGGATTACTAGGGATTGGTAATAGGCGGATGTTACAAAGTGAATTAGAGCATTTAGAGTCTGATTCAGAGCCATTTTCATTACTTCTTATAGATTTAGATAATTTTAAACATATTAACGATACCTATGGTCACTTAGTGGGTGATGACGTTTTGAGAGCAGTAACTAGTTGTTTAGAAAAGAACTTACGGCCACAAGATACGATAGGTCGATGGGGAGGCGAAGAGTTTTTATTAATAGCTCAAGGCGCAAAAATAGAGCAGGCTAGTCAGCTAGCTGAGCGCATCAGAAAAGCTGTTGCAGCTACAAATATTCTTACAGTCGGCCATATCACCATTAGCATCGGTGTGGCCCAATTTAAACTCAATATGCCTATCAGCCAAACTTTTTCTGAAGCAGACAAAGCGCTTTATCAAGCCAAAGAAACAGGCCGCAATAAGGTGGTTAGTTCTTCAGCATAGCGTCAGGATTTTTTGTTGGTCTGACTAACTTGCTGATCCAACGCAAGATAATATATTAAGCGGAATAATAGGTTATGCTATGTGCCGTCAAAGCCTCAGCATAACATTTACATTTTTATTGGAATATTAAGCAGTGTTACGAATTTCTCTATCTATCTTACTTACCGTATTACTTTGTTCGACAGCTTTGGGTCAATCTTCAATGACGGTACCTAACTTACAAATGGGTGTTGTACTTGATGGTGAGCTGAACGAAGTTCAATGGCAAACGGCAAAACAGTTTGAGCTCAAATATGTTACCTCCCCATTTGAAAATACTGCACCACCCGTCACCACAATTGTGCGCATGTTTGAAGATGGGCAAACCCTGTATGTGTCTTTTGAAGCACTAGACCCTGATGTATCACAAATACGTACCTCGTATAGAGATAGAGATAAAATATGGAGTCATGACTTAGTTGGGGTAAAACTTGATCCTTTTAATGACAGTAGAATTGCCTACGAATTTTTTGTGAATCCGTTTGGTGTTCAAGCAGACGCCATTGAAAATGAAATGACAGGTAACGAAAGCGATAATTGGGATGCTGTTTGGCGTTCAGCTGGGAAAATTTTAGAAGGTGGCTATCAAGTGGAAATAGCTATCCCTTTGCAAATTATGAACTTTGAAGAAAGTGAAAATATTAAAACCTGGGGGGCTGAATTTGTACGTTTTTATCCGAGGCAGGACAAGTTAAGAATTTCAAACATGCCAAAAGACAGAAACAATAGTTGCACCTTGTGTCAACTAGGTGAAATATCCGGATTTAAAAAGAGTAAGCAAGGCAAAAATTTAACTTTTGTACCTACTTTAGTTGTGGGTAAAGGTCGCGAAAGAGATATTTATGGCAGTAATATTTGGGACGATAGTAATAACCAAGAAGTCGGCTTAGACGTAAAATGGGGAATTACACCTGAGGTGTCTTTGCAAGCCACACTCAACCCCGATTTCTCTCAAGTTGAATCTGACGTAGCTCAGCTTAGCATCAACAATACTTTCGCCCTATATTTCGATGAAAAACGGCCGTTCTTTTTGGAAAACTCAGATTATTTTACGAGTAACTTCAATCTTGTTCATACTCGAAATGTGAATGCGCCAGATTATGGGGTGAAAGTAACAGGCAGAGTCGACCAGCATACATTTGGTTTGTTTGTTGCTAATGATGAAAACACGAGTTTTATCGTGCCAGGTAACTTGGGCTCAAATGTGGCAATACTTGACCGAGAATCGATTAACGTGGCTGCTCGTTATCGTCATGACTTATCAAGTCAGTTGTCTATTGGCTGGACAAGCACTTTGCGAGATGCAGATTTTTATCACAATTATGTTAATGGGTTAGATGCTAAATATCAGGTGACGTCTAAAGATATATTGGTCGCTCAATTCTTGTCATCTGATACTCAGTATCCAATAGAGTTATACAAAGAGTTTTGTGACAACGATTGTTCACAAAGCAGCGACTCAAATGAAACGTCATTACGTTTACAAAAAGAAGATAGTTTTAGTGATAACGCTTATCGATTGGCTTATTACCATGAGGAGCGGGATTGGTTTACTGAACTAAGATACGAATCGGTAGGAGAAGGGTTTCGTAGGGATTTGGGATTTGGCTCACGTGTTGATCGCAATCGAGTGGTGGTTGGAGCTGGTTATAATTGGTATAGCGAAAATACTTGGTGGCACAGGGTTAGATTGTCAGGTGATTGGGATATTTCTCATAACGATGCTAATGAAGTGTTGGAAAAAGAAGCTGAAGTGTATGTAAGTGTTCATGGAAAATTTCAGTCTTACTTTGAGATAGGTCAAGTGCAAAGAGAAAGGGTAGGCTTGCGCCACGATCCTAGTTTGTTGTCTATTCAAAACAACACAACATTATTTACAGAAAATCAATCAAGCATGTTTTTTGAAGCACGACCGGTTTCGGCATTGTATTTTAATATGTCATTGTCTTATGGCGACCAAATTGATTTTGATAACAACAGGTTGGGTAAACAACTACAAATTAGACCTAGAATTTCTTTAGATGTAGGTGATCACTTACAGCTAAGTGTGCGACACACTTATAAAAAATTAGATATCCAACAAGACAATTTATTTAAAGCTAATCTAACGGATATGCGTATTACCTATCAGTTTGATCAAAAGCAGTTTTTACGGTTAATTTTTGTGCGTTCAGACATCACCAGAAATCAGGATCTATACTTACATGATGAAGTAGATGAAGAATACAAAAGTTTAGGTACGCAGTTGTTGTATTCATACAAACTCAATCCTCTCACAAAGTTTTTTGTTGGATATTCCGATTCAGCGGAACAAAATGAGTTAATACAACGTCTAACAAAAAACGAACAGTCTGTATTTATGAAGTTTAGTTATGCATGGATGAATTAAGCTACAAGTCAAAAAACGAGTCTAAACCTAGGATCCATAGAGGTTACTTGAAAAGTATAAGAATCAACCATATATCTAGATTGTTGGATAAATAATTACACCTAAAAAGGAAGCCAGTTATGGAAGTTTTGTTCGATTATATTTTAACAGCACAAACATTTATTCTTGTGTTTGTAGTGGTATTGCTGAAAGGCTCCATTAAGTTTGTGCCACAAAATCGAGCCTACGTTATTGAGCGTTTTGGTAAGTATCAATCTACCAAAGAAGCGGGTTTAAATTTTATCATGCCTATTATCGACCGAGTGTCCGCAGACCGTTCGTTAAAAGAACAAGCGGTAGATGTGCCAGAGCAAAGCGCCATAACCAAAGACAACATTTCTTTACATGTAGATGGTGTTTTATATTTCAGAGTGCTAGATCCCGTCAAGGCCACTTATGGGGTAGATGATTACGTTTTTGCTGTTACTCAGTTAGCCCAAACTACAATGCGTTCTGAGTTAGGTAAAATGGAGTTAGACAAAACCTTTGAAGAGCGTGACCAATTAAATACGAATATAGTGGCTGCGATTAACGAGGCTGCCAGTCCATGGGGAATTCAAGTATTGAGGTATGAGATTAAAGATATCGTGCCGCCTCATTCTGTGATGGAAGCCATGGAAGCGCAAATGAAAGCAGAGCGTGTTAAACGCGCTCAAATACTTGAATCAGAAGGTGATCGCCAAGCAGCAATAAACCGTGCAGAAGGTGAAAAAGCTTCTGTGGTATTAGCTGCTGAAGCAGATAAATCGGAGCAAGTACTAAGAGCCGAAGGTGAAGCAAAAGCGATTGTTGCCGTTGCCACAGCACAAGCTGAGGCTCTTAGGCAAGTCGGTGAAGCCGCAGCAACAGATGAAGGACAAAAAGCGATTCAGTTGGATTTGGCTACTAAAGCAATTGAAGCGAAACAGGCCATTGCGAAAGAATCCTCGGTTGTTTTATTACCTGATGGCGGAACCGATGCAGCCAATATTGTGGCTCAAGCAACTACTATTATTAATCAGCTAAATAAGGGGTAACTTATGAGCTGGGTAACGGATAATTTGGCAGAAAGCCTACTTATAATAGGTATCGTCTTATTGGTGATTGAAATTTTGGTACTGGGTTTCTCTACTTTTGTACTGTTTTTTGTTGGCGTCGCAGCCATAGCAACATCAGGTTTATTATTTGTGGAGATTATTCCCAATTCACTGTTAAGTGCTTGTTTGAGTACAGGCATCATTACAGCCTTATGCGCTAGTATCTTATGGACGCCTTTAAAAAATTCACAAAACAAAGTCGACACAACCAAAGCTAAAGGTGATCTAATTGGCCATAGCTTTACACTTACTGACAATGTGTCTGCCGAGCAGTCTCCTATATACCGCTATTCAGGTATTGATTGGAAACTTGAAAGCTCGGATAGTTTAGAAGCTGGCACTAAAGTGCAAGTTATAGAGGCAAAAGTGGGAATATTTGTTGTGGTAGCGGCAAAATAATACCTATTACTAATAGTCGATAATCTGTCCACTTTTTTAACAATCGCTTAATAGATATATTTCTAAATCTATTAACTTGTTGAATATTATATAAATAAAATAGTTGGATCGTTTATTGCTTTATTCAATCCAAGTAGTTAATTATTTATTTTTATACTAGAGTACAAATAGATAATTTATTCAATGTAGTCTGATAGTTTAAGATTAACTATCAAGGAGAGTTTTATGAATACTAAATTTTTAAGAGTCTTATTCGCCGCAGTTTTATCAATGTGTTTCGTCGGGCAGTCAAATGCCACAGTAATTTATACTGATTCGGCTGGTGTTGAATGGGACTATGTTGGCTCATTTAACTTGGCTGATGGCCCAAGTTTTGATGATGCCGATGGAAGTTGTGATCTACCAGGAGCTAATCAACAAACCTGTTGGGGGGATTACGCAAAACCTTTAAATGGTATCCAAGCTGCCGAATTACTTTTTTCAACGGGACACGGTGAAATTTTTGCAACTTCAACGGTTAATAACTCTGTCAACCATTTAGCATTTTACGATGAATTTGGTTTTAATGGACAAGTAGCAGTAGAGAAAAGCGAATCAATTGTTGCCGATTTGAATGGTGATGGAAAATATGATAACGATGGTGATAGTTCTGCATATATAAAAGATAGAGCAGCCAGTGACGTAGTAAATTATGTGTTTAAACGTGTTGTAGATGTTCCGTCTCCCTCAACTTTAGCTATTTTTGTGTTGGCTATATGTGGACTGACAGTTCGTCGTATTAAAGCTTAAATTTTTACAGAGCGAGTTCTGTCTGGAATCGCTCTCAAATATTCCCCTTTTTTCGTTTCTATACCTCTGTATGAAACTAAATACTCAATAAGTACCCATATATTTAAATAGAAGTAAGTATCTATCCTATTGTTTGCTAATCTTGTCTAGTTAGTTATAAAACTTTTCATTACACATTTAGCTCCATGTCCGTATTTAAAATTAAATGTGACTTATGATGTTGGTTGATTTGTCTTTATTTGACGAAACCAAAAATTATTTAGGAATATTGTCCATGCAAAATTTCACCACCCCACAAGAAGCCAAAATAGTTGAGGTTACTGGGTTAGTAACAAATGAATCGGCGCTTGGTACAAGTTTACAAACTGGTGACGTTATTGCCTCTGAGACAGTTTTAGTTTTTTCAAGAGGGAGTGAACTTGCTTTAGTTTTTGCTGATGGTTCAAGTCTAAAGGTAATAGGTTCGACCGACGGCGTGTTGACCACTGAAATCCAACTGTCAGAGCCTGAAGTTATTCTGCAAAGTCCTGAAAATCAAACGCCTAACCTAGCAACCAATAGTGTCCAAAATGACATAAATGCTATTCAAGAATTAATTGCATCAGATAATAATGATATTGAGTTACCAGATACGGCTGCGGGTGGTTTAAATGGTAATGAAGGAACTGACTTTGTTACTTTAGAAAGAGACGGCAACGAATTATTAGCTAGTGCCGGTTATGACACCGGGGAGTTAGATAACGCTGTAAGTGTACAAAATATAGTTCCAGATCCAGTCAATATTCCAGATAATTTACCTGATGCGGTAGATGACGTGTTTAACATCAATGAAAACACCCCGCTTGCAGGCAATGTTATTGGTAATGATGACTT
>NZ_JBPOFP010000024.1:0-49217 GCF_051252315.1 Paraglaciecola sp.
GAACTTATCAACCCAATCGCGATGGACGAAGGTTTACGCTTCGCAATCCGTGAAGGTGGCCGTACAGTAGGTGCGGGCGTTGTTGCTAAGATTTTAGACTAATATCTAAAACTAGTTACTCAAGAAAGGTCACTTAGGTGGCCTTTTTTATTGCCCGCAGCTTTTGTACGGTACCCTGAGTGGATACCTCCGTGACAAAATCGTCGGGAACGATTTTGAACAGCCGAAGGCTGGCCCCGAAGGGGTGAAAGGCAGGATGCCTGGAATAACGTGGCCAGTTGGCGCCGGCGTAGTAGCGAAGATTCTTGACTAATATTTAGTTATTGATTGAAGAAAAGGTCACTTAGGTGGCCTTTTTTATTGCCCGCAGCTTTTGTACGGTACCCTGAGTGGATACCTCCGTGACAAAATCGTCGGGAATGATTTTGAACAGCCGAAGGGGTGAAAGGCAGGATGCCTGGAATAACGTGGCCGTACAGGCCGATAATTGCGTCCCTGCATGATCGGCATTTCCGCAATCCCTTGCGGTCATATCTGCGGGTGTTGTTGCTAAGATTTTAGACTAGTCTAAAACTAGTTACTCAAGAAAGGTCACTTAGTTGGCCTTTTTTATTGCCCGTAGCTTTTGAACAGTACCCTGAGCTGATACCTTCTCAATTCTTTTTTCCAAATCCTAATATTACCTAAACAGACAAAATGTAAGTCATATGTTTACCAATTTGTAATAATTTTTATTTTTGTTGTTACCAATTTGTTATTTTGGTAATATTTATTTAATTACCAATTGGTTTGGGTTTATTTGGTGGACGTAAAGTCTTTGCTAAATGGCTTCTTATTATCCTTCGTCTATTTTTAATCTTAGGTCATTTTTATGTTTCGTAATTCGTCACTTTATAAAGTCATGTTTTCATTACCTTTTATATTGCTTACTGCTTGTGGTGGTGGAGGGTCCCTTGTTAGTGATATACCTAAAGCAACTCCACCAGTCGAAGTTCCTCCAGTCGTCGTTGAGCCAGAGGCTCCGATAGTAGGTTGTCAAAATGAACAATATGCCATTTCAGCAGTCACTGATGATGGAACCTTCGACGGTGATTATGAACCTAAGAATGCGATAGATGGCGACACGAGTTCAGACTCTAGATGGTCGTCGTTAGGTACGGCTAATTCACTTGTTTTAGATTTAGGTAGTGATAAAAGTGTCGGGTCTTTAAAAATAAAGTGGCATGATGGGCCTTCCAGACAAGCGAATTTTGAAGTGCAAACATCAACTGACAATAATGCTTGGAACGATGTATTAAAAGAAGGTGTGTCTAGCGGAAAACATAGTGGTTTTGAGCAAGTAGACTTAACCGAAAGTGTGGCTCGTTATATAAAAATACTGGGTTTAGGTAATAACTTAAATGATTGGAACAGTATCGTTGAGGTAGAAGCGCATAGTTGTGAAGGTGCTGATGGCCAAATTATTGATGAATTCCCAAATGAACTTGGAATTGAGCTCATTGATTGGTACTTAAGTGTGCCAACAGATGAAGACAATAATGGTAAATCCGATTCTATCAAAGAAATAGATCTAGCAGCTGGTTATACCAATTCAGAGTTTTTTTACGCGTCTGCAGATGGCGGTATAGTGATGCGTTCTCCTAGTTATGGATTCAAAACGTCTACCAATACTAAATATGTGCGAGTTGAATTAAGAGAAATGTTACGCCGCGGAAACACTGGCTACAGTACTCAAGGGGTCAATAAAAATAATTGGGTGTTTGGCAGTACGTCGGGGACAGCGCAGGCTAATGCAGGTGGTGTTGACGGGGAGTTAAATGTAACTTTGGCTGTGAACGAAGTGACTACGACAGGAGAAAATTATCAAATTGGCCGTTTGGTTATAGGACAAATTCACGCTAATGATGATGAACCTATCCGTTTGTATTATCGAAAACTACCCGGAAACGATAAAGGTTCGATCTATTTTGCTCACGAAAGTCGTGTGGAAAATGCCGATGAAGTCTACATAGAAATGATAGGTTCAAGAGATAACAGTGCGTCTAATCCCGCTGACGGTATTGCATTAAACGAAAGGTTTAGTTATCGCATAAATGTAGAGTCTAATTTATTAACTGTAACCATTATTCGTGAAGGCAAAGATGACGTTGTGGCGACACATGACATGAGCGACAGTTTGTTTGATCAAGATGATCAATATCAATATTTCAAAGTGGGTGTATATCATCTCAACAACAGTAGCGACGATGAATTTGCCCAAGCTACATTTTATGAAATAAGAAATAGCCACTCTGGATATGCTGACAGTGAGTAACCCTTAGAACTCACATTATTCATTTTTACAATATTGAATCTCAAAAATGGGCGCCGAACTTCGGCGCCTTTTTTGTGGTTACAGACTGGTATTAGCATCAAAATTTTGAAGACTGTGAATGCATACGAATTCAATTAATTAAACGTGTTGAGTATATGTGTTAATCCCACTAGTAGTCTAAGATTATAAGGGGAAGCAACAAGGTCAACAGGCCATAATTTAATGCTCAATTTTTCCTCCATACCACTGAGGTTAATTAACATGAAAGCAAAAATAGATTTATCAAGATATGGCATCCAGCAAGCAAATAATATTGTCTATAATCCTTCTTATGAACAGCTCTTTATTGAAGAGACATCGCCAGAATTGGTTGGATATGAAAAAGGTCAAATCACAGAGTTAGGCGCGGTGAATGTACATACAGGAATATATACTGGCCGTTCACCTAAAGATAAATATATCGTCCGAGATGATTCAACCATAGAACACTTATGGTGGAATAGTCAGCAAGCTCCAAACGACAACAAACCAATCACGCCAGAACTTTGGCAAGATCTGAAACAAGTCGTTACTGATCAGTTGTCAGGGCAGCGATTGTTTGTTGTGGATACCTTTTGTGGAGCAAATCCCAAGGTTCGAATGAAAGTACGATTTGTTGTAGAGGTTGCTTGGCAAGCACATTTTGTGATGAATATGTTTATTCGACCTACTCCTGAAGAGTTGGAGGACTATGGAGAGCCTGATTTTGTGGTGTTAAATGGATCGAAAACCACTAACCCTAATTGGCAACAACAGGGATTAAATTCGGAAGTGTTTACGGTTTTTAACCTTACTGAAAAAATGCAAATTATAGCCGGCACTTGGTATGGCGGAGAAATGAAAAAGGGCATGTTTGCGATGATGAATTATTATCTGCCTCAAAAAGATATGGCAGCTATGCATTGTTCTGCAAACGTTGGTGAAAATGGAGAGACCGCAATTTTTTTTGGGTTATCAGGCACGGGTAAAACCACCTTGTCTACGGACCACAGGCGAAAACTAATCGGTGATGACGAACACGGTTGGGACGATGAAGGGGTCTTTAATTTTGAAGGGGGCTGTTATGCTAAAACGATTGCTCTAGATAAAGAAGCTGAGCCTGATATTTACCATGCGATCCGCAGAGACGCATTATTAGAAAATGTAACCGTGGACGCTAACGGTAAAATTGATTTTGACGACGACTCAGTGACGCAGAACACACGTGTCTCTTACCCGATATACCATATCGATAATATTGTTAAACCCGTGTCTAAAGCTGGTCACGCCAAAAAAGTCATTTTTCTAACCGCGGATGCATTTGGAGTCTTGCCACCAGTATCTAAGCTCACTCATGATCAAGTTAAGTATCATTTTTTGTCAGGTTTTACGGCAAAATTAGCTGGTACAGAGCGAGGAGTAACAGAGCCTCAGCCCACTTTTTCAGCGTGTTTTGGTAAGGCATTTTTAACTCTTCACCCAACTAAGTATGCCGACGTATTGGTGAAGCGGATGGATGCCGTGGGAGCAACAGGATATCTAGTGAACACAGGATGGAACGGCAGCGGTAAACGTATATCAATAAAAGATACTCGGGCCATCATAGATGCCATATTGGATGGCTCAATTGAAAAGGCCGAAACTCAAATAATTCCAATTTTTAATCTCGCGGTTCCGCTAAGCTTGCATGATTGTGATGACCGCATTTTGGATCCCCGTAATACCTATCAACATCAAGATGAATGGCTCAAAAAAGCCACGGATTTAGCCAGCCTGTTTATAGATAATTTTAAGCAGTTTACAGACAGTGAAGAAGGAAAAAAGCTGGTTTCATCTGGGCCAATTTTAAAATAGTTAAACTATGCGTCATTGAAAATAAACTGACTTGTAGGCATGTAAAAAGTCAGTTTATTACCGTCGGTTAATAGCCATCCAACATGAACTCTTAGCTTTAGCCTTTACTCACTGCGTAAATTATCAGTAAAGGCCTTTGACTAATCAATGTAATGCTTTAAAAATCTAGTCCGTTGATTTTCAGCGCCATAAAATTAGGGAATTGTTGTTACTATGTCAAACCGTAGAAAACTAGTCGCCATTGTCTTGGCCTATTGTATTTCATCCAATGTATCTGCCTCTTCAGAAACCTTTAGCTTTAAAAAAGGCAAACTTGTTTATTCACAAGATTTTAATGACGGAAACCGAAAACTTTGGACAGGCGGAAAAATACACGACGGAAAATTAAGTTTAGCTACCCCAGCCAATGCTGGGCATGGCGCAACAGCTAGGTTATCAATGGTAAGTGATTGGACGGCTTATCAAACGCCAGAAAAGAGAACACAAGCGAAACAGTTAGTGCCAAATGACATCACTAATAGCATTATTGAGTTTGATTTTAAATTTGTAAAAGGTAGTCGATTTAACATAGTCATTGATGATGTTTACTCCAAGACATATACCCATGCTGGGCATGTTTGTCGAGCGCAAATAGGCACCAAGTTTTTTAAAATTGAAGATGACATTCGTGGCCAATTTGGTTTGCGACAAATAGAAAAAACACAAACTAAAGAAATGTTTGAAAAAGTGAAACGTTCTCATTACCCCGTTAAAAATATAGTCGTACACGAAAAGCACTCACTGGATATGCATAAATGGTATTCAGTGAGGTTGGTGATGCTAGATACCAAAATGGCTCTGTACTTAGGTGAGAAAGGAGATGAACCTAAGTTACTAGGAGTGCTTGATTCTGCTGGCAAAGTAGAGGGCTTTTTACCTCAACCAACAGTTGCTCATGGAGCAGAAATCAATAGGGAAGATCAACAACCAAGAGGATTGGGTCACTTCAAGTCAAAGTGGGGATTTACCACACCACAAGAAGGTGAAACCTTGTTTGATAATATTAGAATTTATGCGGTGACGCCGAGATAAACTGTATTGGTATAAGGCGGAGTTTAAAGAATAAAGCCACACTAATTTAGTGTGGCTTTTGATTAAGCGAGCATTTATTTGGGTATAGTCAATCACTCGTCCATGATGATCCTCATCCGGCTTTTGCTTCCTTGCAAAACCATAAAGTCAGACGCAGCGTTGCTGCTAAAGATACTGACTTTATCCCGTATTTCGCATACCTACTGCTATACCGGCTATGGTTACCATCATCGCGCGCTCTAGAGTCGGATCGTGTTCGTCGCCCAACTCACGAATTCTACTTAATAGTTCAATTTGTAAGTAGTGTAACGGCTCTAGGTAACTGGCTCGAATATTCATGGAAACGGCGCCTTTAGGATCACTTTGCATGACGGAGTCTTGCTTAAGCAACTTGAGTAATAAGTCTATGCTAAGTTGCAATTCATCACGCAGAGCGTCTCCAAAGTGTCTTAATTCTTGTGGTACTAATCTTTGATCATATTCGTGGCTTATTCTCGGGTCCGCTTTAGCGAACACCATGTCTAACATAGATAAGCGTGAATTAAAGAAAGGCCAGTTAGCCAACATATCAGCTATAGTATCTTGGCTGCCATTATCAAGAGAGCTTTGTACGGCTTTCATTACACCTAACCAGGAAGGTAAAACCATGCGAGTTTGTGCCCAAGCAAAAATCCAAGGAATGGCACGTAAACTTTCAATCCCACCAGTGGGTTTACGTTTAGCTGGGCGACTACCTAAGGGCAGTTTTCCAAGTTCTTGTTCTGGGGTCGCGACTCTAAAATAAGGTACAAAGTTTTCGTCATGGCGTACTATATTGCGGTAATTGTCGCGTCCATCTGCAGCCATTTTCACTATCGCATCACGCCAAGCTTGTTTTGGAGCCGGCGGTGGTAATACTAACGCTTCTAATATTGCGCTGGCATACAAGCTTAAACTGCGTTGAGCTAAAATCGGCATACCAAATTTATAACGAATCGTTTCACCTTGTTCAGTGACTCTGAATCCGCCAGTCAAAGAACCTGGTGGTTGCGATAATATTGCCGCATGGGCTGGTAAACCACCACGTCCAATAGTGCCGCCTCTACCGTGGAATAAGGTTAATTCCACATCATTGGCTTCGGCAAGCGCCACTAGTGCTTCTTGAGACTCATATTGGGCCCAACCAGCTGCCATGGCGCCAGCATCTTTAGCAGAATCTGAATAACCAATCATCACGTATTGGTGACCTTGAATGTAACCGCGGTACCAATCCACAGATAAAAGTTTACTGATTACATTGGAGGCTTGATTTAAATCATCTAAAGTTTCAAATAAAGGTGCAACAGGCATTGGCCAATCTACACCTAACTCTTTTAACAGCAATATCACGCTGAGTACATCAGACGGTAGGCTCGCCATAGAAATAATATAAATGCCAAAACCATGTGGACTATTTTCGGCAATCACTTTACAGGTATCTAATACCTCTTGAACATCTTCACTGGGGTTCCAAGCTGAAGGAAAAAGTGGTCGTTTAGAGCTTAATTCTTTCAATAAAAATGCTTGTTTGTCCTCTTCACTCCACTGTCCATAGTCACCCATACCTAGATAACGAGTGAGTTCAGAAAATACATCTGAATGCCTTTCTGAATCTTGACGTACATCTAACTTTAACAAATGCACGCCAAAGCAGTGCACGCGACGTATGGTATCTAGTAGGTGGCCATTAGCCGTGACTGACATGCCACAAGCTTGTAGTGATTCATAACATGTCATTAAAGGAGTCAGAAGTTGGTCTTTATCTGTAATCCAATTTACTTGATCGACTACATTGCCATCTAGTTTGTCGATTATGCCTTCTTGGGTTTTTTTCAGTTTGTCTAATAAAGGTCTTAATAGAGCACGGTATGGCTCTAAAGTATCACCAACTAAGGCACGTAAATTGTCATCGCAGTCACCCATAGATAATTCAACTTGCAAAAAGTCTATATCTTTAGCAAAAAGTTTTGCGGCTCGTTTTCTGGCAAGTAATAAGACCTGTTCCGTCACTGTTGATGTTACAAATGGATTGCCGTCTCGGTCCCCTCCCATCCAAGAACCTAAGGTCACGGGTGAGGCATCAAGTGGAAAAGATACGCCATACTTGTCGTTAAAGCGACTGTCTAGTTCTCGAATGAATTCTGGTATGGCTTCCCACAGTGAGTTTTCAATCACAGAAAAGCCCCAACGTGCTTCGTCTACTGGTGTAGGGCGAATGGTACGAATTTCTTCGGTATGCCAAGCTTGGCTGATCAAATCTGCAATGCGGGTTTCAATTTTATTACGTTGAACAGGATTGATTGCCGAGGCATGGACGTCACTTAAACATTTAGCTAATTCACTGTGTTTATGGATTAATGTGCGTCGTGTCACTTCTGTTGGATGTGCTGTCAGAACTAAATTGATATCAAGCTTTTGTACTGCTTGTTCAAACGTATCAGCCTCAATATCGGCTTGATCAAGGTGACTAAATAAATTATCAATTGAGTCATCTTGGTCATTATTACTGTTAAATTCTTGTTCAGCGATATTGGCTAAGTTTAGAAATTGAGCAAAGGCTCTACCTACAGTCAGTAAGTCTTCATTTGGCAATTCAGTAAAAAGCTGCTTTACACGATCAGCTGATTCTTGATCACCTTTATAGGCTAGTCTACCGTCTTTACGAACCGATTCGATCCTTTCTACCCATTCTTCACCTAGTTGGTCTTTTATAGTTTCACCTAAAACAACACCTAAATTACGAACAGTTTCAATCAGTTGAGAGTCAAGATTTTGTGACATATTAGGCTCCAATGTTTTTTAGTAAAAAGATAAGATACTCATATGCTCAGCATTTGTCTAAACCAATAGTAAATGGCTTATTAACTTTTTTTATAGTAGTTCAATATTTGAACATTGAACTAAGTGGTGAAAGCAAGTTTCGCTCTGTGCTATACTCCTGCCACTTTTTTTGAGGTTACCCTAAGCGTGACCAAATAATATTTATTAGGAGCAAGTGTGTCAGATAAATTCACAACAGTAGAAACTCAAGCGAGTTATGGTATCGGTTTACAAATGGGCGAGCAATTAGCTGGTAACCCTTTTGACGGATTAGATATTTCAGCAGTACAAGAAGGCCTTGCTGATGCTTTCGCTAAAAAAGAAGCACAAGTCGATAACGATGCTCTACGTGAAGCGTTCAACCAAATTCACCAACGTATGCAAGCGGCAAAAGCTGAACAATTTGCTCCAGTGATTGCTGAAGGCGAAGCTTACTTAGCAGAAAATGCTAAGCGTGAAGAAGTAACAGTAACTGAAAGTGGTCTTCAATATGAAGTTATCACTCAAGGTGACGGCGAAACACCTTCGTTAACTTCAACAGTACGTACTCACTACCACGGTACTTTACTAGATGGCAGTGTTTTTGATAGCTCTTATGACCGTGGTCAACCTGCAGAATTCCCAGTAAATGGCGTAATCAAAGGTTGGACTGAAGCGCTACAATTTATGAAAGTGGGTACTAAGCTTAAGCTTCACGTACCTTCTGAGTTAGCTTACGGCGAGCAAGGTGCTGGTGGTGCAATTGGACCACACGCTACTTTAGTATTTGATGTTGAGTTGTTAGATATCATTGCTTAGTTAATCGCTATTATTAAAAAAAGGTCGGCAAAGCCGACCTTTTTTATGCGTGTTTAAAAGTATGCGCTACGTCCTTTGGTGCGCTTCCTTTATTATTCACTTCGTTCATCGTCATCCTTGACGTATTTTAAACGACATCCATGTCGCTCAACTGGGCGAAGCCGTGCTGCTAAAGAGTTCAGTTTCATCCTACAAAAATATGCAGATTATTTGCGAACATAGAGCCGGGGTGAATCAAGGGCATCGGCGTTGCCGCATTTCCCAATTGAGACAAGTTGATAGCTAAGAAAATCTTTGTGTTGTAATGAGTTATTGCCTATGTCTAAAATAGGTAAAATTTATATACGTATACAGCTTGTGTTTAAACAAGGGCTTTTATGTTTTGAAAATGGTGTTAGCGTTCAAGGGGAGCTTGTGCAAATTCGGGTAGCTGAAAAAAATGATGTAATTCAAATTAATAGCCTTGTTGCTTCACTTTCAGGTTTTTATTTAAATAATCCAAAACATGAAATACCTGAATGGTTCGAGCAAACACTTACTAGTAGTGAATTATTAAGGCGTGTAGAAGACTCAGAATATTCAAATTTTGTTTATGAAATAAGCGATGAAATAGTTGGATACATTGCAATGAAAGGAAATAGCCATTTATTTCATCTTTTTGTGTCAGAGAAACATCAGGGTAAAGGGATATCAAGAGAGCTTTGGGAGTATGCAATTAATGTATGTGTGTCTAATGTCTATACACTTAGATCATCGCTATTTGCAATTCCAGTATATAAAAAGTTTGGGTTTATTGAGTCTGATGTTGCAGGTGAAAAAGATGGTATAGGTTTTCAACCAATGGAATTACACGTATAAAATGCTAACAAGTCACAAAAGTAGGAACTGATGTACAAATCTATTATCACAGGCTTAATGTTTACAGCGTTTATAACGAATGCTAATGAAAATGAAGTGTTGAATGTTGATCGCTCAGTATCTAAACACATTGAATTTTCTTTTCCTAATAACAAAGGCATAAGGCCAAAGCATAGTGACTTTGAGTTAATCAATTATGTCATTATGAGTAACGATCTTGGTGAGCGTTGGGCTGTTCTTACATTAACAAATACCTCTAGTGGAAACAGAGTGTTGGAGCAAGATCATATCATGGCTACTTTCGCAAACGGTGTAAGGAAAAGTCCATTAGAATTTAAGTTAAACTTTGGCGGTAATGAAATCCAATCCATTACAGTTTCGTTTGGCGAAAGTAAGTTTCCTATTCTTTCAATCCAAGCTGAAACAGAAATATAACAAGTAAACCTTAGAAAGGACTGAGGTTGAAATACAAGGCTGCCTTTAAGCACAGTTGATTCTGTTACGAACTGATGATCGCAATTATTGTGCTATTTATTCACTATTTAACAATCTGTTAAAAGAAATGCTGGTTAATTTCTGCTAGAATCCGCGCCTAATTTTTGAACACATAATGGGAATCCAAATGTTTGATTTGATTACCAGTAAAGACAGTAACGTGAAAAATGACGTATTGTCTGGTATTACGGTGGCTTTGGCTTTAGTGCCAGAGGCCGTTGCTTTTGCTTTTGTGGCAGGCGTAGAGCCAATGGTTGGTTTGTATGCTGCGTTTATGATGGGGTTAATTACCTCTATTGCTGGTGGTAGACCTGGGATGATTTCTGGTGCCACAGGTGCAACTGCTGTTGTTATGGTGGCATTGGTTGCTCAGTATGGTATTCAATATTTATTTGCTGCTGTTTTGTTAGCGGGTTTACTGCAAATGTTAGCTGGGGTGTTTAAGTTAGGTAAGTTTATCCGACTGGTTCCTTACCCGGTTATGTTAGGTTTCGTAAATGGTTTAGCTATAGTCATTTTTCTGGCCCAATTAGGCCAATTTAAGATTTTAGATAGCTTTGGTAACCTGCAATGGATGCAAGGTGAAATGATGTACATCATGCTTGGTCTAGTGTTATTGACCATGGCTATTATCTTCTTTTTACCTAAGTTAACCACAGCTGTTCCTGCTTCATTGGTGGCGATTGTTGGTGTGACCGCTTTGGTTCATGGCTTAGATTTAGAAGCTAGAACTGTAATTGATTTTGTACGTGATATGTTGCCTGAAGACCAAAAAGCAGGTGCCACTTTAGCGGGTGAATTACCTACATTTTCTATTCCTATGGTGCCATTTACTTTTGAAACCCTGTATATCATTTTGCCTACAGCTGTGATTATTGCCCTGATTGGTTTAATTGAATCATTGTTAACGTTGTCTTTGATAGATGAAATGACAGACACCCGTGGTCAAGGTAACAGAGAGTGTTTAGGCCAAGGTCTTGCTAATACTGTAAACGGATTCTTTGGCGGTATGGGTGGTTGTGCCATGATCGGTCAAAGCATGATTAATATTAACTCTGGTGGACGTGGGCGTTTATCTGGTATTACGGCTGCTGTTGTTTTATTAGGCTTTATTTTGTTTGCCGCACCATTAATCGAAATGATCCCACTTGCTGCATTGGTTGGCGTAATGTTTATTGTGGTCATTGGTACCTTTGAGTGGGCATCTTTTAGAATTATTCGTGGTGTAAACAAAGAAGATGCATTTGTATTGTTTTTAGTCACAGGTATTACTGTTATTGCTGATTTAGCGATTGCTGTCGTCGTCGGTGTGATTGTGTCCGCCTTAGTTTTTGCTTGGAAACACGCAACACACATTCATGCTAAAACGCATGATGATAAAGATGGCTGGAAGGTATATGAGCTTGAAGGGCCATTGTTTTTTGGTTCTGTATTACATTTTAAGGAGTTGTTTGACCCGCAGAATGACCCACAAGATGTGGTTATTGATTTTAACGAATCAAGAGTGTGGGATTCTTCTGGTGTAGATGCGATTGATAGCTTAGCCGACAAGTACAAAGAACAAGGTAAAAAGTTACACATTAGGCATATTAGCCCTGAATGTCGTGAGTTGATGACAAAAGCGCAAGAGTACGTAGAGATGAATCTAAACGAAGATCCTAGGTATCATGTTGCGTCTAACAAATTAGGTTAGCACTTAATAATTTAATTGAGTAATGATCACAAAACGTGAGGCATTTTTGATTGCTTAGGCTAGAGTAATGATATAAATGTTAAGCGTTTTGTTGACTTTGACTAGATCATATTGCGCTTAATATATGTAGAAAAATGGAAATAATAGTTATAAGGATAGGCCAATGTACGATAGCAATATCTTAATTATTGATGATGACACAGTTACTTTAGAGTTACTGCAAGTCGTGTTGGAGGAAATTACCTCAGGCACAATCATCAGTTATTCAGATAGCATAAAAGCATTAGCTTTTGTTAAATCAACTGAAATGGCTTCAGTAAATTTAGTCGTGTGTGATTGGTTAATGCCTGATGTCAGTGGTTTACAGATATTGGCTGCGCTTAGAGAACAGTATCCAGACTGCCCATTTTTAATGTTGACAGCCAATGCAACTAAAGAATTAGTAGTGGACTCTATGCGTTTAGGTGCGACTGATTTTATTGTGAAACCTTTTCATACTAATAATTTATTAGGTAAAGTAGAACGCTTAATCAGAGATGCTGATTAACTCTCAGTTACCATCCGCAGTAATTTAACCTTTAATTTAAGTGATATTTGCATGCAGTTTGACCAAATAATCGATAGAAAACCAACATATTCATTCAAATGGGAAAAATACAAAGGCAAAGATATATTACCTTTGTGGGTGGCAGACACCGAGTTTAAATGTGCTCAGCCTATTTTAGACGCACTGCATGCTCGCACTGAACATGGATTAATGGGTTATACATTACCAGCTCATCACGAAGCGGCAAATCAGGCTGTAGTTAGCTGGTTGGCTCGTCAATATGGTTGGGAAATTTCAGCTGATTGGATCGTTTGGACTCCAGGCGTGGTGCCGGCCTTTAATGTGGCGTGTAAAGCTTATTGCCAACCAGGTGATAAGGTGATGATACAAACCCCCAATTACCCACCA
The DNA here is from genome assembly GCF_051252315.1 of Paraglaciecola sp. Lineage (GTDB taxonomy): Bacteria > Pseudomonadota > Gammaproteobacteria > Enterobacterales > Alteromonadaceae > Paraglaciecola. Next base: position 12,895 of record NZ_JBPOFP010000024.1, read on the forward strand.
CTACTCGCTGCTCCAAAAATTAATGGTTTAGAACGTGTCGATATTGGTACTGTGCAAGAAGAAGGTCGTTGGACGATTGATTTTGAAGAGTTAGAAAAGCAAGCCGCAGATCCAGCCGTTAAATTATTTGTTGTTTGTAATCCAATGAATCCAGTAGGTTCTGTACTTAGCGCCCATGAATTACAGCGGATCACCGACATTTGTGTGAAAAATAACGTGACTTTATGTTCTGACGAAATTCATTGTGATTTGATTTTGGATGAAAACGCTAAACATATCCCTGCGGGAAAAGTGCCTGAATTTTCTGGTAAGGTTGTTACCTTAATGGCTGCAAGTAAAACCTTTAATGTGGCTGGGTTAGGTGCGTCATTTGCCATTATTGAAGACCCCAAAACTCGTGCTGAATTTAATACCGCAGCAAAAGGTATTGTGCCTTGGGTGACAGTTTTAGCACTTGAAGCTACTGAAGCTGCTTTTACCTTGTGCGACCAATGGCATGGTGAGTTATTGACATATTTGCGCGGTAACTTAGATTATCTAACTAATGAAATTGAGAGAATCGATGGGTTGGAGTTATTACCTCCACAAGCGACATTTTTAGCTTGGATAGATGCAAGTGGTTTAGGAGTTGATAATCCGCAAAAATATTTTGAAGATAAAGGTGTAGGACCTTCTCCAGGAATTGATTTTGGTGATAAGAACTTCATACGTATCAATTTTGGTTGCCCTCGCTCGGTGTTAGAAGAAGCAATCGCCAGAATTAAAGCTTAATTCCTATTATTTATTTTTTTTGAAATAAAAATTAGACGGTAACAGTATGTCTAAAACAACACCAGTCAGTGCCTTAGGTTTAAGCCCTATACTCTTGTTTGTAGGGCTTGTTGTGGTATCGAGTGTTATCACTCAAGACTTCACCACTATGCCAATTCTTGTGGCTTTTACTATCAGTTCTGCCTACGCTTTTTTACTCAATAGCCCTACTCGCCATTTAACTTTTGCCGACAAAGTAGAAGTGTTTTGTAAGGGCGGGGGCGAAAAAACTATCATACTACTGGCTATGATTTTTTTGTTAGCTGGAGCATTTTATTCGGTAACCATCGACATTGGTGCTAGGGACTCTACAGTCAATTGGGCGCTGCACTATATTCCCACTACTTTTTTATTACCTGGTTTGTTTGTTATTACCTGTTTCATAGCTTTCGCCATGGGCACTTCTATGGGCACAATTACCGCAATTACACCTATTGGAATTGGCTTAGCAAATAGTTTAGGACTACCTGTACCTTTGACTGTGGGGATTGTTGTTGGTGGTGCTATGTTTGGTGATAATTTATCCTTTATTTCAGACACCACTATTGCCGCGACTCAAACTCAAGGTGTGAAGTTAAAAGACAAGTTTAAGGCCAATTTATTTGTGGTGATCCCTGCAGCAATCTTAACCATTATTTTGTTAATGACGGTGAGTTTAGAAGGCAAGGCAGATATATCGCAACAAGACTATGACTTGGGACTAATTGTCCCATATTTAGTGATTATTGTTAGCGCTTTGTGTGGGCTTCATGTAGTCATAGTATTGGGAATTGGGATCTCTACTGCTTGTGTTATTGGGTTATTAAAAGGGATTTTTTCTTTGCCTTCAATGTTACAGAGTATTCAAACTGGTATGAGCTGGATGCAGGACATGGTAGCCATAGCATTGATGATAGGCGGAATTGTTGCCTTGATGAAGTCTTATGGTGGCTTAACATGGTTAATTCAAGGAATACAGAAGCGTGTAAAATCAGCAAAAGGTGCGGAAGCAGGCAGTGCAATATTAGTCAGCTTTTTAGATGTCACAACGGCTAATAACACAATTGCTATCGTCACTGCTGGGCCTATCGCTAAAAGTTTTAGCCAACCGTTTAACGTTGATCCCAAACGAACTGCCAGTATTTTAGATATATTTTCCTGTGGTTTTCAAGGAGTGGTTCCTTATGGCGGCCAGCTGTTAGCTGCGGCAAGTTTAGCTGGCGTCTCGCCTTTCGCATTAACTCCTTATGCTTGGTACCCCATGTTAATCTTACTCTTTGGTTGTTTATCAATTTGGATTGGCTGGCCTAAACTTTCAAAAGTGGATTAATGATTGTGTTCACTGGCAGATACGGTTAATTTTGAGATATGACTGATGAAAGGAAGATTTTCTTTTAATAATTATGACTATCTATGAATCTTCGGCCCACGATACGTTAAGTGAATTATGTGACTCTTTAGCTCTTCGTAATGTGATACATCCTTATGCATTTATTCAAGGGCAAGTTTTTGCTGCCTGCGCTGCACCAGAAATCCCTATGCCAGAAGATTGGCTACCTTGGATCATCAAAACTAAAAATCAATTAACTAGTGTTGAGCAAGCCGATCAACTAACCGATCTATTAGTTAAATTATTACAGTATCAGTTGAAAGATATGAGTGATGAAAAGATTGGGTTACCAAAGGGAGTGGATTTTGATGGTGATACTTCAACTCAAAGTACTTTATCTCTATGGTGTCAGGGCATGTTATTTGGTCATGCACAGTTAGAAGCGGTATGGCAAGATGCATGGGACAAAATGCAAATTAAGCAGCAAGAACAAATGCGCCAATTGCAAAAAGACCTGTCTCATTGTTTATATATGTTTACTACATTCGCTGATATGCCACTTGCTATTAGCCAGGCTGAAAAAAGAGGCAATGATCAATTACGCCAATTATTGCCTAAAATATTTTTGTCTTTTCCAGAAACTTTAAAAACTTATGTGGGATTGTCGGGTAGGTTAGTGGATTTTTTACCTAATCAGTTTGAAACCTTCGAACAAAAATAAATTAATAAACCCGAACTTGGGATAAAAATTCACGGGCATAAACTTAGGATCTTAAAACATTAATAGCCGTTGAGATCCTAGGATGTTTACTCTTGGTCAATCCGAGTTTGAGTTAGTCACGAATTTACCTTTTTGTTCCCACAACCATAACAATAGTAAACTCGCACCAAACATAGGGAACAACAATCCTAAACCGATAATGAAAGCCACTAGAGTTTTATCTACATTAAAACGAGATGGTACTGTGGGAATACTCCAACTGCCTTTGGTTTTTCGCATTAAATAGGACACCAAACCAGCAGTTGTGGCGACGATAAATGCTAAACCAATCATCACCATTATCCACCAATTAGCTGGGCCATATTCTCCTTGGTGCAAACGCATGAACACTTGTCGTAACTCCATTAAGACGCCCACATCATCCCAAGTATAAGACTTAACAATGTTACCGCTGTATTGGTCTAAATGAATAACCTGCTGTTCGTCTAGCCAAAATGCGCGATTAGACAGGCTATAAACACCTGTTTGAGTGGTTGGCAAAATAATTGAAAGTTCACCAGGTAAATTATAGCTTTTACTGATTGTTACCACTTGGTCCAAAGTTAAACTTGTTGGCTGTGTCTTGATTAAATTTGAAGTCAGTCCTTTTGATTCTAGGCCCTTGGAACTGCGCCAATGTTGTGGATAACCGGTATCAGTTTGTGCTTGAACCCATTTTAGTTGGCTGCCAAAAACATCCGTCCACGGCATACCACCGGCTAACACGGCTAACATAACTAAAGATAACCAAAAGCCCGTGACCGCATGTAAGTCTCGCCAAAAAATACGTTTACCTTTGCTGGTGCGAATAAGGAAAAAACCTGCCACACCACTCCCAGCTTTAGGCCACCAAACATACAAGCCCGTGAGAATAAGAACTGCAAACCAGCTAGCAATTAACTCAACCGTTAAGGTGCCAGCTTTACTCAGTAAAATTTCACCATGTAATTTACGTACCGTATACATTAGGGTTTGTTTTTGATCGACCACGCCGGTCACTTCAGCAGTATAAGGATTAACGTACAAGGTGTTTGTTGCCCGGCCTTTTCCTTGAACCTTAAACAGGGTGGCTTGATTGGCTTTACTCGGTAAGGTGACACCCACTATCGGTTTTTGTGTTGATTGTTGTGCCGCCAACAACTGCTGGTTGTAATTTAGCGCGGCAGTGGTAGCGGGCGCTACTTGCATAGTCGACTGATAAACCTGCTGGTTATAGTCGGCCTTAAACAAATAGATCACCCCAGTAATTGCCAATAGCAACATAAATGGAAGTGAGACAAGCCCAGCGATTACATGCCATTTCCACAACCATTGATTGAGTTGTACATTCTTTTTCATGGTATTTATTCTCTTTTAAAAAGTGTAAGAAGCACCGGCGTAAAAAGTACGGCCGTCTATGGTTCTAAATTTCATTTGTCCGCGGCTATAGGTCGCTCTATCTTCCATGGTATCGGTTAGGTTTAATCCATGTAGCCACACACGCCACTGGTCAAACTCGTAATTTAGACGTAGGTTTATGCGATCGCCACGGGTGAATTTTGATTCTGCTGAATTAATCGCGTCAGCAAAATAATGACTATACATATCCGCTTCTAATTCAGCTGACAGACCATCTAGCGGCAACCAAGCAATACGTACATTTAGGTGATGGTCCGGTGAGCGGCGTAATACTTTTCCTGTTAAGTCATCTGCAGCACCTGGCGTGCTTTGCACAAACGAATCGTAGGTATTATCGGTATAGGTATGGGTTAAACCGGCTCTCCATACAGCATTTTTAGGCGTGTATTCAATCACGGTTTCGATACCACTAATATTCACTGCCCCAGCGTTGGTGGTCAATTCGTATTCTTGTTCTGCATTTTCGCCATCTTCACCTATTACTTGGCGTACAAATTCTTGAGTCACTAAGTAGTTAGTTATCGTGTTTTGATAAATGGATGTGTCGTAATGCCAATTATTCCAGTTTCCTCTTAATCCTATTTCAATATTACGAGCTTCTTCGGGTTTAAGATCTGGATTGCCATCTTCCAAGTCAAACAAATGGTCCATATTGGGCGCGTAAAAACCCTCAGATAAACCTAGCCATAACATATTGTCTGGGCTTAATTGATAGGTGATACCTAGCTTGGGTGACACATCAGAAAAGTTAGCCGCCTGAGAGTAAAGGCTAGAGGTAAGTTTAATGTCTTCTTTTCTTAAACCTGCGGTAATTGATACTTTATCGGTAGCATCAATTTGGTATTGGCCAAAATAGGCATTGATCGTTAATCCGTTTTCAAAAGGGGTATATGTTCCCGATAAAGAAGAATCACCACGTTCAAATTGTTTGGTATCTTGCGTTCCGTCGTATCTATCTAAACCCACAATAATATTTGAGTTTTCAAGGTCATGGAGATACATAAGTTTGCCACTGTAGGCGAGGTCATTCTCATCTTGGGGGCCTCTAAATCGAGATTCTCCGACTGTATCTTTTTCCCTCCTAACTAAATTTCCTTCAATCTTTCCTGATTCAAGTAGATGTTCGACTTTTATAGATACCGCAGATTGACTCAGATCAGTTGATGAGCTCAGGCCACCCGCTTGGGTAGGATCTTGTTTCAGCTCCTCAGCGGTTAAATCACCACGAGCATTAACATCTTCGTCTAGATATTCAAACCTAGTACTAATTTTTGTAATGTCTGTTGGATTAAAAATAAGTTTGCCACTGGCTTGTTGGCGATCGCTTTTTGCTTGGTCTCGTAGGCCGTTTAATTGACGAGCATTTAAATCGAAAAAATACCCCACATTATTTACGGTGCCACCTGTATTGACACCGGCTCGAAGACGATTAAAGTCACCAGCTTCTAGCGATATTTTGGTTTCTGGTTTTTTTGGCGCATCACGACTTACCACGTTAATAACCCCACCAAATGCGTTATTTGCATACAATGCTGAAGCAGGCCCTTTAAGCACTTCGACTCGTTGAATATCAGAAGTATTAGTGCGGTCTAATCGTTGGGTAGCCCCTTCATATGGACTTTCTAATGGCACACCATCTAACATTGGAATAGTGTAACTTTTACCCCCATCGGGAATACGTAAATTACGTACTTGGGTTTCACCGGGAATGCGATCCAAAAACTCATCTGGGTCAACAAAACGTAGTCTTTCCATTTCTGCGCGGCCAACCACATGGGAGTTTATGGCTAACTCTTTAAGGCTAATGCCGCCTAAGTCTGCATCTTGGGTATTAGATTTGCCTAATACAGTAATGCTTTCGATAGTGTTGTAGGTGTTCGTTTTTTCTGTTTCTGATATTTCATTGGCGAAGATGCCATTAGAGCTTAAGCCAAGCAAAATTGCGCTGGCAATAAGGTTTAATTTTATTGTCATGAGTACTACTTCTTAAATTACAAATTCAATGAACCAATTGACCAATTAAGGTCAGTTAACATGTGGATAAACTTGAACGTGATTTAAATAAGTGGTGGGGCGCGCGTGTGTGCTGTTTGATAGGGATAGGCGGTATAAGGTTTTTTCGCTAAGGATAAAACATTGGTTTGATAGGCAACTCTCTGAGAAAGAGTCGCAGGATCTTGTTTGGTTTGTTTTTCATGATCGAGAATAAAGCCATAAGCACAATCAATATTGCTAATATCGCTAGGGGCATCCGCTGGTGGATCAATAAAAACTAATTCACCAAGATCATAATAAGCTTGAGTAGAAATCCATTTGAAACTTTTGCCGGTACAAATCATCATTGCATCGTCAGATACAAATTGTTGAGCATTATTCACTTTCCACGACGAAGCCAGCACAGGCGCTGTGCTATTGAATATCAAAGCTAACATTATGAATGCGGCTAAATATTTGCGGATTTTTGTGAATAAGTGCGACAAACTTAAATGATGAATTATTAATTATTAGGCCAACTATCTTACTGTTAAAAATAGTAAGATAGCAAGTATTAGAGAAATTATGTTCTCGCTATAAATATTCTTTGTAACGCCTCAATGCCGATTTATATTTAGCTGTCGCTACATCATATTCTTTTGATAACAAGGGCAATAATTCGAGTATTTCGATTTGTTCTTGTTTGTGAGCCTCAATTTCGTCTCTAATTGTTTTGCGTTGTTCACGGTTGAGTCCGTCAGCAATCATTAATTCGTTTTTTTCTTCTATGGTAATCGTAAGATTGTGGATTTGGGCATCAGCATGTTCGAGTTCCGTCTTACTAATGTTTAGACTTTTCCTTAGGGAATTAAGTTTTTGGCCTTTTGTAAATCCCGCTAAAAACTTGTCCTCGAATATAACTGGGCAGTTACCTTTGTAATTCTTGCCGTCATTGCCACGTGAAAATCCGTTTTTGTTTGTACAAAAACGTTTTGAGCCTTCAAGGTGGCCCTTTCGATATTGGTCTAGATTTGGTGTGACGCCATGTTCTGAGCATTCTTTTCGGTGCTGAGATATACTTGCTTCGTTTCTTCCATATGAACCATCTTCGAAACCTATAATTCGCCAATCGGCCGTCTGGCAGTCATCTTTATCCATATTGGCGCAACCAGAAATTAATAACGTTAAGATTAGACAAGTTTTACGCATAATTTTCCTAAATATTTAATTTTATTGATGAAACTATATCAGGTTAGAAGTTAATGGTGGCTGAACTTAATTCAAAGATTATGACAGAGTTTGCTTGTTATTTTTATCTTACGCCACATATCGTTATTGAATCTTTTTGTAGTTAGGATCTTATTAAAATGTTAGTTGTTATTTCTCCCGCTAAAAACCTCGATTACGATACTCCAGCAACAACTGATGTTTTTACTCAGCCACAAATGTTAGATGACTCGCAAGTATTGATTGAGCGTTGTCGAAAACTCACCCCTGCGAATATTTCGTCTTTGATGAAAATCAGTGATAAGTTGGCCGGATTAAATGCTGACCGGTACGCTAGCTGGCAATTACCTTTCACTACTGACAATGCTAAACAAGCCGTACTTGCCTTTAACGGCGATGTGTATTCAGGACTAGACGCGAATAGTTTTGAGCAAAAAGATTTTGACTATGCTCAACAACATTTACGTATTTTGTCAGGCTTATATGGCTTGTTACGCCCGTTAGATTTAATGCAAGCTTACCGACTAGAAATGGGGACGCGGTTAGATATAGCAGAACATAAAAACTTGTATCAATATTGGGATGACAAGATTACTGGCAAACTCAATCATGCTATTGCTGAACAAGGTGATAACGTATTAGTAAACCTTGCGTCTACTGAATACTTTAAATCAGTTAAACCTAAACTGTTAGATGCTCAGATATTTACCCCGGTATTCCAAGATTGTAAAAATGGTCAATATAAAGTGATTAGCTTTTATGCAAAAAAAGCTAGGGGGCTAATGGCTCGGTATATTGTTCAAAATCGTGTGACAGATATCGCACAATTGAAAAAATTTGATAGTGCGGGTTATCAATTTTCCGCAGATAAAAGCCAAGGAAACAACCTTGTTTTTACCCGTGAAGAACAATCCTAATCTTCACCGAAACAGAATAAATAAAAAATATTTTTAATCTATTGCCGTTAGTCTGGCCCATTTGTTAACATATTGTTAACAAATGGGCGTTAAACTACTCAGGTATGAAAATGTTTTTTGAATTGTTTAAAGGTAAAAGGTTACATTTTTTCAAAGTCGTTAATTTAATCTTTATTTCAATTTGTGTATTTGTTTCCTTTCAAACTGCTGCTAACAGTCAAGCTACCAATCCCAAATACTCCTATTTTATAGACGGCGAACCGGTCGGCAGTTGGAAAGTTGTGTTGTCTGACGAAAATAACTGGATGTTACCTGTTCCTGAAAAAGAAGGGGCTTCGGCTGGCAATCGTTTAAAAATGTCTAGAGCTGAATACAAGGGACCCGATAATGCCGTTGCTTTAAAGTGGGGAAGGAAAAAAGGTAAATCTAGTTTTTCCTTGTATGGTACGGCTATAGATTTGTCTCAATTTGCCGCACGCGGCGCATTAACAATGGAAATCAAAATTAAGAAAAAGCCTAAAGGAGCAGTAACCGTAGGTATGGACTGTGGTTACCCCTGTCGTGGTGAATTAAGCATTCATAAAACCTTACGAAAACTCCCTATTAATGAATGGACAACTTACCCTATTCCAATTAATTGTTTTGCATCGATGGGCTTAGATCTAAGCAAAATTAACGCAATATTCATGTTATCAACCGATAAACCATTTGAAGCTCAAGTTGCCAATATTAGGCTTGAGTTATTACCAGAAGGTTCTCCTACCTGTGCTAAATGAAGGGATAGGATTTTGTGATTGAAATGCGCTGTAAACGCTTTCAATGTATCGAAACTAATTTCATAAATGGAATTATTAGATAAATAATTCAACCAAAATTCCTTTGGAAATAATTTTAAAGGTTAAAGAATTGTTTCAAATGTAAATTTAATTCGATATGCTTGTATGATAACTGTTGATTGAAATCGTTTTCAAGTGCATAGTGAATCACTGAATTTGCTCTAAATGTAATAACTTATATACAAAACAGTAATTGTTGAGCGTTTTATAATAAAGGATTTAGGCCAACAAAAGCTGTAAAAAGACTGTCAGAATGCGTTTATGTCCGGTGGATTGAAACGTTTTCTCATGTTTTTACTGGAGCAATACAAAAATTATTAGATGCGACTTTTACACACATAAGAGGTAAACATTTATGACGGTACACAATAAAAAAAATCAAACACCAGTCTTCAAAAAATCCATTATGGCGTTGGCTATGATGGGGATTTGTGCGACTGCAACAGGACAAGAAGCTGATACTGCCGAGACTGCTGAAGCAGAAGATAGCGGTATTGAAACAATTGAAGTTAAAGGTATGCGTGGTAGTTTATTTAGCGCGCAAAATTTAAAACGAAATGCAGATACATTTGTAGATTCAATTACTTCGGACGATATAGGTGCCTTACCTGATCGAAGTGTACTTGAAGCAATGCAACGTTTGCCGGGTGTATCAATTGATCGTTATGCGGGTAAAAATGATCCTGATCACTTTGGTGTAGAAGGTTCTGGTGCCGTTGTACGTGGTATGACACAAACACGTTCAGAGTTTAATGGCCGAGACTCTTTTACTGCTAACTCAAGCCGTGGTTTATCTTTCCAAGATGTTTCACCTGAATTAATGGGTGGCGTTGATATATTTAAAAACCAAACCGCTGACATGATCGAAGGCGGTATTGCAGGTACTGTGAGTTTACGTACGCGTAAACCTTTTGATAGTGACGGAGAAAAAATCTCTGTTTCTTTGGATTATACCCGTGGTGATATGGTGAAAGATGCCACACCGACTTTCTCTGCTCTATATAGTAATAACTGGAAAACAGATTCTGGTAAGTTTGGTATTTTATTGAACTTTTCTGATTCTCAACTTAAAGCAAGTAACCATCAAATACGTTCTTCAACTTTTGCATTTCGAGCATTAGAAGGATTTTCTACTGGAAACCATGATTACCCTGGTTTTGGTTACGCGTCTAATCCTTATGTTTACGATGGCTCATTAGCGTATCCTCCCGGAGGAACGGAAGTCGGTGACCAAGGTGTGCTAACACCAAAAGGTGCCGCGATAACTATGAAAACCGATGATCGAACCCGTAAAGGTTACGCAGCTGGTTTTCAATGGGAAAGCCCAGATGAAACCTTAAAAGCTACCGCTCAGTTCATGCGTTCAGACTCCGCCTTATCGTGGAAAGAGTATGCAACTGGCATCAGCCCAAATGGTGTAGACAATAGTAATCGTGTTTGGCCTTCGCCTGGTGAAGAGTATGAATTCGATTCTAATGGCGTATTTACCAGCGGTTATTTAACTGATATTGCTGACGGCTGGCGTGGTGATGGTAATCATGTTCCACATAATGTTGCAGCTGGTTGGGGTGGCGCACCTGTTGCCAATTTTGGCCAAGATATGAAATCAGAAAGTCGATTGAGTGAAAGCTTCTCTGTGGTTGATGATTACACCTTTAATTTAACTTGGACGCCTTCAGATTCGTTAAAGTTAGAATTAGATTTACAGCACATAAAAGCTGAAACTGGTCGTGATGATATGACCTTAGGTTTAACGACTTGGGCGAATCAGTACTTAGATATTTCTGGCGATCATGCAAAACTTGATTTAATTAGCCCTTGGCAATTTACGTCTCAAGAAGTCAAAGATGCGTATGCTGCAGATGGCAGTGATTTCGCAACAGATGATTACTTTGCTCAACCGCAAAACTACCTGTTTAACCATGCCATGGATCATTATGACCGCAGTGTAGGTGAGTCTGATGCGGCGAGATTTGACGCTACTTATTACACTGAGTATGACTTTATTACTCAAGTAAAAGTTGGTGTTCGTTACGCTAAACGTGATCAAAATATTAAAAACAGCACCTATAATTGGGGACCATTAGCACCTATATATGATGAAGCTGGTTGGTTAACGAGTCCACAGGTCGCAGAAGCTGGTTTAGCTGAAGCCTTTCAACTTGTTGACTGGAGTAAATTATACCGAGGTGGCGCTGCAACAGTTCAAGGTGGTGATTACATGATACACCCCTCTGATGAGTTGTTGCATGACTATGCTAATTGGGGCACTCGATTTGCAGGGTTTGATGACAGATGCGGTGATTGGCAACCTATGGCTATGCGCCGAGACACAAGTAGTTGCGAACTTCTTGATTTAGACGGTTACTTCCGTCCAAATGAAGTGAGTACCGTATCTGAAACTAATACTGCAGCCTATGTGCGCTTAGATTTCGAATATGATGGATTTGAAGATCATAGGGTTGCTGGTAACTTTGGTGTACGGGTCGTTAGAATGGAAACTAACACCACTGGTTTTACTCGTTACCCAGACTTACGTCCTTCTGACCCATTCCCAGAAGGGTTCGATCCAAACAATTGGAACCCAGCTGATTATGATTTATTCAGTGATGAGACTGATTTCTTATCTGATGTTGGTAACTACTTGCCTGCAGATGTTTTGGCTTTCGCAAATGATGCAAGTAGCCCTAACTTTGCTGAAAACTCTTATACCAAAGTGTTGCCTAGCTTTAATTTAAAAGTAGACATTAACGATGATATGTTGGCACGTTTTGCAGTTTCAAAAGCCATGGCTTTACCTGATTTAGGTAATATGCGGAATTATGCTGACATTAGTACTGTCAGTGATTCAATTGAAAGAGACTTCTTAGCACCTATTTTCCCACAAGATTACATTCCACTTGACGCCGAAGGTAATCCAAGACTTGATGCGAATGGTGACCCTTTAAGTGAGAATAGACAGGTTGATGTGGACTCAATTCGACTTTACGGTTGGAAAGCCAATTCAGGTAACCCATTATTAAAACCAATGGAGTCTGTACAGTATGATGCTTCACTAGAATGGTATTTTGCTGATGTAGGTTCGATGGTATTTTCTGTGTTCTATAAAGATTTATCCAACTTCTTTATTAATGGCGCATACGACAGAGAATTTACTAATCCAACTACAGGCGTAACGAATACTGTTAGTGTGGCCGGTCCGTTAAATGGCGGTGATGGCTCAATGAAAGGGATTGAGATTAGTTATCAACAGTTCTTTGATATGTTACCTGCTCCATTTGATGGGTTCGGAATACAAGCCAACTACTCGTATATCAAGGCTCGAGGTGTACCTAATTCAGATATAGATGCGGGTGATGTTGATAACAGAGGGCAGGATAACCAATTCCAGTTCACTGACAACTTACCACTAGAAAGACAGTCTGATCACACTGCTAACTTAATTGCCATGTATGAGAAAGATGATTGGTCTGCTCGAATCGCCTATAACTGGCGTTCAGAGTTCTTGGTAACCACTCGTGACGTTATTTCTTACTTACCTATATTTAACGAAGCAGCCGGATATATGGATGCATCAGTTAGTTATAATATTAATGAAAACGTGAAAATTGTTCTACAAGGGGTTAACTTGTTGAATACTCAAGTTGTTACTTTCATGAAAGCAGATAGTAGTAATCAGTTACCGCGTTCTTGGAACGTAAGTGACAGACGTTACTCGCTAGCAATAAGAGCTAACTTCTAGTTGTAACCTAGCTTAATACTCAGCGCACCAAACTTGGTGCGCTTTGTTTTTAAGCGTTAAAAATAATAACGTAGAAGTTGTCAATCAGCTTTTCAAATGCGTAGAATAATCATTATTAACGTAGTGCATAGGCGTATTGGTAATGCAGCATAGAGCAATTCGTCAACTGGTAATTGTGGGCGGTGGAACCGCGGGATGGATGACCGCAGCAGCCTTGTCCAATTTTATTGATCCTAAATACTGTCAAATAACCTTAATTGAGTCTGAGCAGATTGGCACAGTGGGAGTGGGAGAAGCAACCATTCCGCATATTCGTGTATTCAATCAAATGCTCGGTATTAATGAACAAGACTTTCTACGTCATACTCAAGCAACATTCAAATTAGGCATAAAATTTACTGGATGGGGTCTAAACGGTGGAGAATATTTTCATCCTTTTGGTGCCCATGGTTACGAAATTAACAATACTGGATTTCATCACCATTGGTTGCACGCTCGTAATCATGGCGATACTAGTGACTATGATGATTACTCAGTTGCTGTTGTAGCAGCTCAACAAGATAAGTTTTGTTTTCCTCATTCAGATCCTTCCTCTGTCTTTTCTCACTTTTCATATGCTTACCATTTAGATGCAGGTTTGTACGCAAAATATTTGCGTAGTTACAGTGAAAAACGCGGTGTTAAAAGAGTGGTTGGTTTGATTTCAGAAGTGGCTAAAAACTTACAAGACGGTTTTATCTCTTCGGTTATTCTTGATAATGGTGAGCAAGTTAACGGCGATTTTTTTGTGGATTGTTCAGGTTTTCGCTCACTATTAATGGATAAAGCACTTAATGTCGGCTTTGATGATTGGTCTCATTGGTTGCCCTGTGACAGAGCGATTGCGGTGCCCTGTGAGAATAAAAACACCGGACCAGCACCTTATACCCAATCCATAGCTCATGATGCAGGTTGGCAATGGCAAATCCCCTTACAACATAGAGTTGGCAACGGTCATGTGTTTTGTTCTGAGTTTATGTCAAATGATGAAGCTCAATCTATTTTGTTAAATAACTTGCCCGCTAAACCGCTTAAAGACCCCATACAGTTAATGTTTAGAACGGGGATGTATAACAAAAGTTGGGAAAAAAACTGTGTAGCAATTGGATTATCTAGCGGTTTTTTAGAACCGTTAGAATCTACCAGTATTTACCTAATCCAGTTGGGCATATACAAATTAATGGAAATGTTGCCTGATATGCACTTCAGTCCAGAAGACGGCGATGAGTTTAATCGAGTGGTAAAGGATGAATATGTCAAAGTACGGGACTTTTTGATACTTCATTACAAGTTAAGTAACCCTGAAAAGAGTGAATTTTGGCGCTATTGCCATAATATGTCTGTTCCAGATTCATTAGAACAAAGAATGTCTCTATTTAAAGAAACTGGTTATTTTTCAGAATATAGCGAAGGCCTGTTTTTAACCCCTAGTTGGTTGTCTGTCTTTATTGGTCAGGGGTATCTTCCAAAGAAAGTCGATCCAAGAGTTGAGATGCAAAATGTGGGAGAAGTTAAAGCCGGTTTGAATAACATGCGAAGTTATTTAAAGCAAAAAACTGCTGAAATTGGTACCCACCAACACAGTATTAGTGCTTTGATGCAAGGTAAAGTAGGCACCCAAAAAGCAAATCTGAATTTGTATGGAAATACAAACTCATGACGCAGATGTTAAAAAGTATAGTGGTGGTGGGTAATTCGTTAAGTGCTTGGTTAAGTGCAGCTACAATCAATCGAGCCACTAGGCCATTTGGTACTCAAGTTAGTATTTGTACTTTAGCTGAGGTCCCTGATAATTTGGGTAACATGTCATTGCGCCCAGAATTTGATGATTTTATAAAATTGATTGGTATATCTGAAGCAGAGTTCATGCAGACATGTTCAGCGAATTTCAAATTGGCTAATTGTTTTCAAGATTGGAATACCCACAACAAAGACTATTACCATGGGTTTGGTGAATGTGGTACCACAGTTAAAAATATTCAGTTCTCTCAGTTTTATGCTCGTTTGTGTGAACAGAATAAAATCAGTTTTGCTGATTCCTTTAACTTAGGAGCACAATTAGCTAAACATAATAAGTTTGTGCATCCCGATGACGATCCAATGTCAATATTATCGACCTTATCTTATGGCTGGAATATTAACGCTGAGGCTTTTTATCTGACGGTTAAGCAATATTGTTCTGAACAAGGTATTCATATACATGAACAAGCTTTGTCTAAGGTTGAAACGGATAGTAAAAATTCGGTCATTACTTCATTACAGCTTGAACACGAAAAAATATTGAATGCTGATTTATTTATCGACTGCAGTGTTGACCATTCTTTAATGCATTCGTTACAAAACGAGTGGCATTCATGGTCATCACAGCTACCAGATTGCGAGGTGAAAAGTGTTGATTGTAAGCTAGTCAGCAAAGAGCAAACATATAACCTAATTAAGGCAACAACTTTTGGTTGGCAGCAAGAAATACCTTCTCAACAAAAATTAACTCGGCACTATTACTCGGCGAAAAATGCTAGTTTGCAGGTACCTAAAACAAAAGAAAAGATAACTAGTCAATCGACTAAAAGCCTATCTTTTGGAATATTTACAAAACCTTGGTTAGGTAATTGTATTAGCATCGGATATGGTTGTTTGTCACTCCCGCCAATGTGTTTTAGTGAATTGGATTTGGCTTGGATAGGGTTAAAAGAACTGATTCAAAAATTACCAGCCAAGCATATTTCAGAGGCGCTGGTTAAAGAGTATAACGAGTTAATGTCTGCTCGTTACAATAATGCTAAAGAAGCAAGTGTGATGCATTTTTATATGGCTGAACAAGATGGCAGCACATTTTGGCAGCAGGTCAATAAGGTAATGGTATCCAAATCATTAGATTACAAACTTATTACCTATCAAAATCGTGGAAAAATGCCAAGTTATGCTAATGAAGTATTGCCAATTCCGGAGCAGTATTCATTATTAATGGGGATGACAGATAAGCCCAAACAACTTGATTTAATGGCCCGACAAGTGCCTATTGAACAGATCCTAAATATCCAAGATAAAATCGTACATCGTATCCAGCAGGCTTGTTCTGCGGCATCGAGCCATAAGGATTATATACAAACCTATTGTTATCGGAGAGATAAGTCTGGTGTCTGATAAAAACTTAAGAAACATTGTAATTGTTGGTGGTGGCACAGCAGGTTGGATGACTGCTGCAGCGTTGGGGCGCTTTTTAAAAAATAGCTTTTGTAAAGTTAGACTCATTGAATCAGAAGATATTCCTTCAGTCGGGGTTGGTGAAGCGACTATTCCGCAAATTCAGGTGTTTAATCGCACTTTAGGTATTGATGAAAATGAATTTATTAGACGTACCCAAGGTACTTTTAAATTAGGAATTGAATTTGAAAATTGGGGAAAAATTGGTGAAAGCTATATCCATGCATTTGGTGATGTGGGTAACGACATGGATTCGGTGCAGTTTTACCACTATTGGTGGAAGATGCGTCAAAAAGGCCAAGCACCTGATATCGGCGCCTATTCGCTAAACGCCGTCGCGGCTCCAAAAAGTAAATTTATGCGCTCAGTGGATGCCGGTAATTCGCCTTTGTCTAATATTGTATACGCTTATCAATTTGATGCGGGTTTGTACGCTGAGTTTTTACGTGAGTTTGCACTGAAACACGATGTGAAAAGGACCCAAGCCAAAGTAGTCGAAAGCCGATTACGTGCCTCGGATGGCTTTATTGAATCAGTCGTACTAGACGATGGTGAAGTGATTGAAGCCGATCTGTTTATCGATTGTTCCGGGTTTAGAGGATTGTTAATAGAAAAAGCCCTTAACACAGGTTTTGATGATTGGACGCATTGGTTACCTTGCGACAGTGCTTGGGCCGTGCCATGTGAGCGCACCGAACCTTTGTTGCCATACACACGTTCAACGGCTCACAGTGCGGGGTGGCAATGGAGAATTCCATTACAGCACAGAACAGGAAATGGTCATGTGTTTGCTAGCCAATATATGAATGAAAATCAGGCATTAGACACTTTATTAAATAATTTACCCGCTAAAGCCCTTGCAGATCCTAAGTTACTAAAATTTACTACGGGTAAGCGTAAGAAAATATGGAATAAAAACTGTATTGCAGTGGGTCTATCGAGTGGTTTTATGGAGCCTCTTGAATCAACCAGCATACATTTAATTCAGAGTACCATAGCAAGGTTAATGAGCTTGTTCCCGAATCGAGAATTTAATCAGCACGATATCGATTTATTTAATTCACAAGCCGATTTTGAGTATGAACGTATTCGTGATTTTATCATTTTGCACTATAAAGCGACTCAACGGGATGATTCTGAGTTTTGGAATTATTGCCGCACTATGTCCGTGCCAGATACGTTAAACCAGAAAATTTCTCAGTTTATGGAAAATGGACAAATACATCGAACGAATATGGAACTATTCAACGACACAAGTTGGTTAGAAGTGTTTCACGGACAAGGTTTTCATCCAAAGGGATATCACCCACTGGTTGATGTTGTTCCGGATGATGAGTTAACTAGGCGTTTAGAACATATCAAAAAAGTCATTGATAAATCCGTTGATGCCATGCCTTCACAGCAAGAGTTTATGCAACATAGCGGTTTAGTATCAGCACTTAAAGGAAACATGTAATGATAATTAACATGTTTGTATTTGAGTGTTTTGTATGAGGAGGGATAACGGTTATATTTTTAAAAAGTGTTTGTGTTTAATGCTGGTGTGCCTATCGCTGATTATTGTTAGTTGTGGTGGAGGATCTAGCTCAACTCAGCCTACCACAACAACCAAAGTAGAAGTACTACCGCCGGTAACGCCTCCTTTGCCCCCCGCAGAGCCTGAAGAGGATTTAACTTTTGGTGGGGGCTTTAGTGAATTATTGGACTCTAATATTGCTTTTCAATATGGGTATATTTCACCGGAAAGTAATGTAGATGAAACAGGTAATATGCCTGAGCATCCGGAAGCTTTTGCTGGTGGCGCTGCGTTAGGAGACTATGATGGCGATGGTGACTTAGATGTCTTTATTGTACGAGGGGATTTAGGTGGAAATTTGTTATACCAAAATGACGGGGAAGGTGTCTTTGTCGAAGTGGCAGCACAAGCAGGATTGAAATTTACACGTTCCGACACGGATAACTATCGCCATTCAGGACCATCTTTTGCTGATTTAGATGGTGACGGAGATCTAGATTTGTTTATTGGTGGTATTAATGGAGATCCCAGCCTCATATTCCAAAATCAAGGCAACGGTATCTTTTATGATGTCACGGCCACCTCAGGGTTACACTCTTTACAATCTGAGTTTACGCTTTCTTCTGCGTTTGGGGATTTTGATAAAGATGGCGATCTCGATATGTTTCTAACCCATTGGGGATCGGAAATTGACGTTGAAAACCCTCGCGAGTCTGAGCATTTATGGCGTAATGACAGTAACAACACGCAAATTAAATTTACCGATGTAAGTGCGGCAACAGGCGTAACTCAAGCCTTGTTAAAACAACCCCAAAATAGTGCCTTGGGCGAAGACCATGATTATACCTTTACGCCTAACTTTGCGGATATTAATAATGATGGATATGCAGATTTGCTGGTGGTTGCAGATTTTGGTTTAACTCGTGTTTTACTTAATAAGCAAGATGGCACCTTTGAAGATGTGACCGATGATGAAGTGATAATTGATGATAGTGGTATGGGCGCTGCCATTGCTGATTATGATAATGATGGTGATTTAGATTGGTTTGTATCAGCCATTACAGGTACTTTTTGGCAGATCGGAAATCGTTTTTACCAAAATGAAAGTGGAACATTTTCAGATAATAGTGTGTTAGCTGCCGTCAACCCATCTTTTGGTCAAGCTCAGGCGAGGTCTAGTTGGGGGTGGGGAGCGTGTGCTGCAGATCTTAACAACGACGGCAATCTTGATATTTACATGAGTAATGGTTTTACGTTTTCTTACCAAGACGCCAATATTGATTTTGATTTCGAGACCGATACCACCCGGGTTTTTATGGGATTAGGTGACAACACTTTTGAGGAATCTGCTGCGTTACTTGGATTAGATGATCGACAAAGTAGTCGAGCAATTCTATGTGCCGATTTTGATAATGACGGTGATATAGATTTATTACAACTTCATAGAAATGAAGATAATGCGGTAAGTTTTTATCGTAATGACATTGGGCAGAATAATTGGCTCGCGATTAGTTTGAGTCAGCCATTACTGAAAAATAAACAAGCTATTGGTGCTAGGGTTTATGTCACCACAGAGAATAAAACACAAATGCGCGAGGTTAATTTAGGGAGCCACTTTACTTCTCAGACTGCGGTAAAGCAGATTTTTGGGTTAGGGCAAAATATGCAAGCGTCTCTAGTTCGGATTGTATGGCCAGATGGCAGTGAAACCGTGCAAACTGATCTTGTGGCGAATCAACATTTAACTATTAGTAAATCAGAATGACCACTTTTATGACGTTAACGAAATTGTATCGATTGGGCATATTTTTAGTTTCTTGTTCGTTATTAGCGGCCTGTGGATCTGGTGGCAGTGATGGTGGTGAAAATAGAGTTATCATTGAAACAGTTCAAGAAGTCGTAGCTGATGACCGGCCTAAATCAGTGGCTCGAATGTGGAACGAAGTTGTTTTAGAAGGTATACGTAACGATTACGCTCGGCCTACCATTCATGCTAGAAATTTGTATCACATCTCGATGGCAATGTATGACGCTTGGGCAGCCTATACCAGTAGTTCGAGTACATATATGTTAGGTAAAACTCACAATGATTTTAGTTGTGAATTTAATCGTTCAGTGTTGGTTGGAGATCCGCAAATTGCACGAGAGCAAGCCCTAAGTTATGCAGTATATAGATTGATTCGTCATCGCTTTAGAGATTCTCCTGGGGTTGATTATATATATGGTTTGGCAGATGAATTAATGAGGACTCTTAAGTTAGATGTTAACCAAACAAGTCGGCTTTATTCGAATGGCTCAGCTATTGGATTAGGAAACCATATCGCAGACTGCATCATTAATTATGGTATGCAAGATGGGGCAAATGAGCGTATTAATTATGAGAATGTGTACTACCAACATGTGAACCCCAACTTAATTATGGCTCAACCTGGCAATCCTGATATTGTCGATAGAGATAGATGGCAACCACTGGCGTTAATCGAGTTTATTGACCAAGCAGGCAATCCAGACGTTGGTGGAAGCGCAACTTTTTTAGGACCTGAATGGGGAAATGTTGAACCGTTTGCATTAACAGATGAAGATAAAACTGTTTACGAACGTGATGGATACGAATACCAGGTGTACCATGACCCAGGCGCCCCAGTATTTGCTAACGGTGATACTGCTGAAGAATACAAATGGGGGTTCTCTTTAGTGGCTAAGTGGTCATCACATTTAAGCCCAGATGATAATGTATCAATAGATATATCACCGGCGAGTATAGGCAACATTAACTCATACCCTACTCATTTTGAGCAATATGACCAATTTTATAATGACTTACAAGGTGGTGATGCCAGTGTGGGGTATGAAGTAAATCCTATTACCAATGCACCATATGCTGAACAAATTGTGCCAAGAGGAGATTATGCACGAGTCTTAGCTGAATTTTGGGCCGATGGTCCTGATTCAGAAACACCTCCAGGACATTGGTTTGTGATCTTGAACGAGGTGGCAGATCATGCTTTATTTGAAGCTAAGTTTGAAGGAAAAGGGGAGTTATTAGGCTCTATGGAATGGGATGTAAAAGCGTATTTTACTCTGGCTGGAGCTATGCATGATTCGGCTGTGGCAGCATGGGGTATTAAAGGTTGGTACGACTATATTCGGCCTGTATCTGCAATCCGAGCGATGGCAGACATAGGACAAAGTAGCTTTCCTACGCAAGCTTCCTATCATGTGGATGGGATTCCATTAAGTCCCGGATTGATTGAGTTGATCACAGTAGATGACCCTTTGGCGGGAGACAATCAAGAACATCTTGGAAAAATCAAATTGTTTGCTTGGAAAGGACCTGACTATATTGCCGACCCAGTTCAAGAAACAGCAGGGGTTGGGTGGATCCTTGCAGAAAACTGGTGGCCCTATCAAAGGCCTTCTTTTGTAACCCCACCCTTTGCAGGTTATGTGTCTGGGCATTCAACTTATTCTAGAGCTGCTGCAGAGGTATTAACCGCGTTAACAGGCAGTCGATTTTTTCCAGGTGGTATGAGTGGTTTTGAGATAGAAGTTAATGAATTCTTGGTTTTTGAGCAAGGGCCAAGTGTGAACATGACTCTGCAATGGGCTACCTATCAAGATGCCTCTGACCAATGCAGTCTATCTAGAATTTGGGGGGGAATTCATCCGCCTATTGATGACATACGAGGACGTTTAATTGGTGAAAAAATAGGTCTGGCTGCCTTTGCAAAGGCGAAGTCTTATATTGATGGTAATAGGTAGATGAGTATGGATGAAATACACTTCTCTCCAACCATGAAAATCCAATTCTTAGAAGTGGGTCAAGAGCGATGCCCTTTGGTCATCGTTGACAATTTTGCCTCTCACCCTGAGCATTTGATTGAATATGCAATGCAAAATGGTGGCGATGCACCGGCTCAAGGTTATTATCCTGGTGTACGAGCTCCCGCTCCTCCTGGATATGCTCAACTTCTACTAGAATTCGTTCGTCAAAAAGCACATGCTCATTTTGGCTTGTCAGCCGAAAAAATTGTTTCATGTGATAGTTGTTTTTCCATGGTGACGACGCCAGTGGAGAGTTTAACTGTGCAACAGTCGGTGCCTCATTTTGACAGGCCTATCGCCTCTGATATCGCTGTTGTTCATTATTTATGCGATGAAAAATTTGGTGGCACATCATTATATCGACATAAAACAACGGGGTTTGAATTTGTAGATAACACAAGACTAGAGCAATACTTACACACTCAGCAGAAAGAGTTTAGCAAGTTGGGTAAACCTAAAGGATACGTAAATGGGGATACAGAAACCTATGAGCGTATTGTTTCTGTAGAAGCTAAGTTTAATCGAGCCGTTTTTTACCCTTGTGCAAATTTGCATTCTGGGAACATAAGTAAAGATTATCAATTTGTTGCTCACCCCCAATTGGGGCGTTTTACCGCAACATCATTTATAACGAGTAGTTAAGTGGATTTTAAGAAGGAGAGTTTATGAAAATATTAATGGTTGTTTCAGCAATGGTAATTGTTTTGTCTAGTTGCGGCAGTACTCAATTAGAGGTATCTGAATGTAAGTCGACTAATTGGGAACAAAAAGGCCTTAAGGATGGGGCAAGTGGTGTCGATGTTTTAGAGTTCAATAATTACGTCGCTGCATGTGAAACGGAGAATGTTGTTCCAGATAAAGAGGCTTATTATTCAGGCTTTCAAGATGGTCTAGTGACTTATTGTACCTATGACAATGGCGTTGAATTAGGAAAGCGTAGTGGCAAATATTATATGGCTTGTAAGGATTATAAAGATTTTGGTACTGGGTATGCAAAGGGCGTAGATATATTTATTGAAGAGCGTGAACGCCGTGAAGTGGAAAAGTTAACTCGCCCTACTGTAGAAATGGGTAAGGCGGTAGCCATTCCTGGTCCGGCGAGGTAAATAAATGGATTGATCCTTTGTTAATCTAGTTTTTACTATCAAAAAAGAGCGGCTATTTAGTCGCTTTTTTTGGTTTGGGCTGTTGGATACTCAGTATCGCGATCGAACAAATAGCGTTATTGAAAGGTGTAGCTTACCCTGAGTTAGGGTTAAGTATTGATTTGGCGTGTGATCATGAGCCAGCGATGGTTTAAATAAAAAAACGCCAAACAATATGTTTGGCGTTTTTAGTTTTACATTTCTAAATTTAACCTATTTTAGAATGTGTATTGCACACCGAACTGGAATCTACGGTCAAACATAAAGCTTGAACGTTGGTATCTTTGTCCTTGGTTATTCAGAATATCCTGAGATGTTTGTAATTCGTCAGTCAAGTTAGTGCCTTGTAGACTGACCTTCAAATTATCATTAATTTGATATTTCATCGATAAGTCGATTGAGAAGTTATCATCTTGAATATTAGGGTTACCAGTGATGTAAGTCTCGTACGAATTCAAGAACTCGTCACGGTATTGGTAGGCTAGACGCACTTCGAACTTATCATCTTGATAGATACCAACTAAGTTCGCAAAGTTTTCTGATTGACCAATAATCCCGTTAAGGTTATCGACTCGGATAATGCCATCAAAACTATCAGCTTCACCATCGCCATCTGCATCTAGGAAAGTACTAGGTGGATTGGCATCTACATCTAGGTGAGTATAGTTAGCTTGCACACCAAAGTTAGACCAAATGCCTTCTAACTCATCAAAGAAGTACTGTCCAGCAATTTCTACCCCGGTAATATCTGCTTCAGCTTGATTAATGGAGCCAGCAAAGAATACAGGAATAGTGTCACCATCCAATGAATATGCATCAACCTGAACATTTGTGTTCGATTGAACAAGATCTTTTATACTCTTGTTAAATAAGGAAACACTAAATGTTGCGTCGTCTTCACCATACCACTCAAACGATAAATCAATATTGGTCGAAATCGTAGGCTTAAGATCTGGGTTACCGCCGGTAATGTAGATACCTTCTGTTTCTGCACCTAGGCCTGCAAGTAAATCTGTAACATCGCCGTCTGGATCTAGGTCATCCGTAGACGGAAATAATACGCTACTACGAGCCGCAATACTTTGTGATGCGTTTAAATCAGAAACATTAGGTAAGGTGAGTCCTCGACTTATGCCAAATCTAATGAGCATCTCGTCATTTAGTTCCAACTTAAGGTTGAGCGAGGGCAGGTAATAATCGTCATCGATACTAACCACTCTATCTAAAGGTGCTTGGTCAAAGAATGCTGCCGTTTCAGGAAGAAAATCTCTTACGTTATCAAACGGTTCAATTTCAACTGGGTTAGTCTGTTCATCTTCACCAAATGGAGAGTACTGGTATGAGCCAACCGAGTCGATTTGATGTTTGACATACCTAACACCAATATTACCGTCAAGATACATGTCGTTGTCTAAAGCATGACTGATGTCTAGGCGAACATAAAAGTTAGTGATAGTTTCATCTAAATCTGAGGTTTGGGCATCGGTGTATTTTTCATTGTAATTAGCATCTCTGCGGTCGTTGCTAAATGGTGAATAACCCGCTCCAGCTAAATCTGGCTCACTGGCTAAGAAGTCATAATATGAATCAGGATCTCTTAAAAAGTCTGAGTGAGCGTAAACGAAAGATGTTTCGTCACCTAGTACCACTCCACCACGTTGGAAATTAGAAAAGTCCACTAACTCATGAGCAACAGTATCAAACGCTCCATAACGTGCACTTCCACCCCAAGCTGGTGCTACTTGTTGCCAGTTTAATCCAGCTGATTGGTACATTTGTTCACGCTCAGAACGACGCGCACCAAACTTCACAGATTTGAACCAGTCGTTATCTTCAAACTCGTATGTAGCATCCAATTTAATGCCAACAGAGTCACCACTACCGTCGCGGTAATCATCTGCAGCGTATGGTGCAATGGCACCTAATGGATCTGAGGTTGAAGTCGGCGTTACGGCAGCGACTACATTACTACCAGCATCAACACCTGAATTTATTAATACTCCAGAGTTTTGCATAAACTCAATAGTTGGGTTGTCGAGATCAGGTCTAGTAATAGCATCAACGTATTGGAATGCACCTATCCACTGGTCCCTTCTAGTTAATTCTGCAGTAGTACGGTGAGCATCAAGCTCAACAAACCACTGGTCATCTACTTGCCATTCAACATTAATACTTAGGTCATCTGATTCAGACTCTGTGTGTCTGCCGATACCAAGGTTACCCAATTCTAAACCAGGTGTGCCAGCCCATGAACGAAGGTTAGACGATACTAATCCTTCTTCAAACAAGCCGCCATCAATAGGAATTAGCTGACTACAAAAATTAGATGGGTCATCACCGGTATTACCACTACCACAGCGCGGAACGCCTGGTGATGTGAAAGGCCTAAGGGTTATATCACTGGCAATAATATTGCTATCACCCGTAGTATATTCGTAAGCGTTACCACCATCATGCCACTCTGTTGTGCGCTCTAAATCAAATGTTTCATTGGTTACTTTTACATATTTAACCGTTGCTTTAACTGAGTCGTCAGAACTTTTCCATTGACCCGCTAGATAGACATTTGAACGCTCACGGTCTACTTCTGTTTGTCTAAGCTGGAAGCCATTGGCAATTCCCACTGTTTGACCTTCTTGAGGTATTACACCACCTGTAAAGTCTTCTACATCAAAATCAGGAAACTGATCGCCACCAACAGAGCCAACCGGAACCGGCACAATCGCACCAGACTGATAGCCATTAAACAACGACTTTAATTCAGATCTTGAAAAAGAACCTAATAATCCAAATTCACCACTATCTGTTTGCCAGCGGTTACTTAAAATTGCGCTATAAGTAGGGGTAGTTTCTTCTCTCAAGTCACTATAGGTGCCATCTAAAGATACTACGCCGTAAAAACCTTCACGGTCGAAAGGTTCGATAGTTCTTAGGTTAATGCTACCACCAATACCACCTTCGATAAGATCTGCCGTTTGGTTTTTATAAACGTCAACACCTTCAATCATTTGCGGAGGGATACTTGACCAATCTAAAGCGCGACCACCATCAGCTGTGAAAGCATCACGGCCATTTAATTCAGAGCGGATTAAACCCAATCCCCTAACTAGGTTACCTGAACCTTCAGCAGACGGGAAATCACCACCGTCGGCTCCAATGTCAAACTTAGTTACGGTTACACCCGGTACCCGTGATAAGGCTTCTGCAACAGATAAGTCAGGCAGTGCATTGGCATCCGATGCGGTAATCGAGTCCATAAAGGTATTTGCTTCACGTTTTAGCTCAGCAGCGTTGGCTAAAGCGCCTCGGATACCAGTAACTTCAATGACTTCGGTTGAATCAGCAGACTCATCTTCGGCAGTTTGTGCTGATACATTATGCGCCGCTACTGTTGCCATTAATGCAGTAGTCCCATATAGGGCTACTTTCATTGATGAAGCAAGGAACGATTTTTTTTGCATATTCATGTCTTCTCCAGTGTGTTTTTGTGTTGTGGTTGTTAATCTTTGTTTGTGTTGGTTAACAAGTTGTTAATTTATATATTATCGAGAGTAAAGACTCATAATTTCGATAAAGCGGTATTAAATAGCGGCAACATGGGCTGAACAAAATTTTTGCCTTGCTACAATACCTATAAGTTTAACTACAGGTGCCAAATCACCTCTTAGAAAACGTTTACATTTTTGACCGTAAATAAACTAAATATTATGTTTTTACGGGTGGTTTTCGAATCTGGTGTTGTGCTATTGTTGCTCAATTGTAAACAAATTGAAACATATTTTGAAATTGTAAGGAAAAATATTTGTATGCGAGTATGCATTCTTGGTGGTGGAACAGCCGGTTGGATGGTTGCTTCAGCGCTTTCTGTAAAGTTAAAAAAATCAATAAAAACAATGGCTTTAGTGGAGTCGGAAGACATTGGTATTGTAGGTGTTGGAGAGGCGACTTTACCCCATATAAAATTTTTCAATGAAGGGCTTGGAATAAAAGAGAACGTTTTCATGAAGGCCACGGAAGCCACATTTAAACTCGGTATTGAATTTTGCGACTGGGGATCGTTAGGTCAGCAGTATGTACATCCATTTGGTGATTTTGGTCAATCCATTAACCATGTTGAGTTTTATCAGCATTGGCTCAAATTGAATCAAAAAGGTCATGCTGGCAGATTAGATGAGTATGCTTACGGTATAGTTGCTGCAAAAAATGAGAAGTTTCAATATCCTAGTGATGGAAAAACAGAGTTGCAGCAAGCATTTGGTTATGCCTATCAATTTGATGCTTCACTTTATGCTAAGTTTTTGCGGGATTTATCGGTGGGCAACGGTGTCAATCGAGTCGAGGGAAAAGTAGTTGAAGTCCTTCAAGATAATGACTCTGGTGACGTAACGACTGTTATTTTAGAAAATGGTCAACAGATCGAAGCTGATTTATTTATTGACTGTTCAGGTTTTAGGGGGGTACTGATAGAACAAACGTTAAAATCCGGTTATCAAGATTGGTCACAGTGGCTTCCTTGCAACAGAGCAGTGGCAGTACCTTGCGAAAGGCAAGGAGGTTTGACTCCTTATACTAGGGCGACTGCTCGAAAAGCAGGGTGGCAATGGCGTATCCCCCTACAACACAGAACAGGAAATGGTCATGTTTTCTGGGATGAGTTTATGTCTGAAGATGAAGCCACGTCATTACTTTTAGATAATTTGGATGGTCCAGCACTTGATGAACCTAAGCAGTTATATTTTAAAACCGGGCGCCGTAATCACTTTTGGAAAAATAATGTAGTAGCAATTGGTTTAGCCAGTGGATTTTTGGAACCACTTGAATCCACTTCGATTCACCTGATCCAAGAAGGTATTACAAATTTACTGGAATTGTTTCCACATGATGCCGTTAGTGCATTAGATGCCGCAGAATATAATTCACGTATGTCTTTGCAATATGAAAGGGTTCGGGATTTTCTGTTACTGCATTATGTAGCGACTCAACGAGATGATAGTGAGATGTGGCGTTATTTTAGAAACATGACCTTGCCGGATAGTTTACAAGAAAAAATCGACTGTTGGATGCACAGAGGATATGTTCAACGCTACGAATTTGGGGCGTTTTTACCCCCAAGTTGGATCGCAGTAATGATTGGTCAAAACCTGTTTCCCAATCATTATGATCCTAGGGTAGACCAGAGCCAAATCGAACAAGTTAAGCAGCAATTTAATAGTATGCGTACCGACATTGCTAATTCAGTCGGTCGCGCCAAAACACATGCTGATTTTCTCGCGGCGATTGATGCTGCTTCAAACACCAAACAGTTAAGAGTGAATTAATGTCGCAAGAACTTTCACAAACAGTTTTAATCTTAGGTAACACATTTGCAGCCAGTATGACGGCTCTGGCATTAAGTAAATCTCTTCCCAATGGGGTGAAGGTTGTATGGGTTAAACCAGCAGAGCCTTGCCAAAGTGATTTGTTATATGGTGGTATCACGTCACCTGAAGCCTATGAGTTTAATATTCAGTACGGTGTAACTGAGCCTGAACTTTTTCTTAATACTAATACCACTTTTACATTCGGAACCCATTTCAAAGAATGGGGGGAGTCTGAACGCAGTTGGATACAATGTTTTCATTTACCTTTTTCAACCATTTCTGGAGTAGATTTACATCATTATTTGACCAGGCATAATGCTAGATTAGGCGACTTTCTAATTAGTGCACAAGCGGTTCTAAAAGGCACATTTGCTCACCCTCCAACCGATAATTTAAAATCAGCTTTATCAAGGGCTGAATATGGCTATCACTTTGACCCGGCAGAATGGGCAGCCCTTTTTTGCAAAAAAGTAGATAAAGCTCGAGTTGAAATTGTCAGTGGTGAGTTAAAGTCGGTTAAATATGCTAGTGATCAGATTGAATCAGTAGAACTTGAAGATGGCACAATTTTAGAAGCCGATTTGTTTATTGATTGTACCGGCACTGATAGTGAATTAATGTCAAAACTCAGTCAAAACTTTGTTTGCCAGCGCAATGCTGAGTTTGTATATGAAACGTTTTCAGAAAAAGACCAAAACACCTCAAATCGGAATATTACTGGAACCAAATTTGGTTGGCAGTCGATAACGCCATTACGAGGAAAAAATAGTGTACTTTCACTTCACGAATCTTCTTTGGGTTACGAGCATGTAGACGCATGTAAAGTTGAATTGGGGTATCGTAAATCTGCTTGGCAGGGAAATTGTGTCGGTATAGGGCATTCTGTTTACGCTTTTGATCCTTGCACCCCCGCGGCTTATATCCTGCTTAAAAAAGATATCATGCGTTTATTAGAACTGTTCCCAGTCAACTCAAATACTCAAGTTGAAAGGCAAGAGTACAATCGTCGTTTCCAAAACGATGTCATTCATGCAGAATTATTTCTTCAGGCTCTATATGCTCAGCAGCGAGATGTAGGTTTTAGTGCTAGCGACAAACTTGACAGAAAGTTAGTCCAGTATTTACATCGAGGGATTCTAAGCAGTTATGATTTTGAACCTTTCAATCAACAAGACTGGGCAATTCTGCATGCTGGGCTTGGAAGAATACCAAAGCGCTACGATAGGATGGCTGATCAAGTTGATTTTGATCAAATGCAAAACCAATTAGATAAGATGCGAGCGGGTATCGCTCACCTTGCGTCAAGTATGCCGCCTCATCACATTTATCTAGAAAAATTCATCAGTTATCTAAGGAAAAGCCAACAGCATGGCCAATAATATTATTAAAACTATCGCCATAGTTGGCGGTGGCACTGCAGGTTGGATGACTGCCGCTGCTCTTTCACGCATGTTGTTACCGGAAAATGTGAAGATAATACTGGTTGAATCTGAACAAATCGGCACCGTTGGTGTGGGCGAAGCGACTATTCCTGATATTGCTAATTTTAATCTTATGTTAGGCATAAATGAGCAAGAGTTTCTTGCTGAGACTAACGGAACATTTAAATTAGGTATTGAATTTCGTGATTGGGGAAAGTTAGGCGACCAATACTTTCATCCTTTCGGCTCACACGGTGTTGATATGAATGGTATCGACTTTCATCAGTATTGGTTGCATACCAGACAAAATGGCAATAAAGCCAAGCTAGAAGATTATAGTATCTGTGCAATGGCGGCTAAACAGGCAAAGTTTGTTTTGCCAGACAATAACCCCAAATCGGTTTTGTCTCATTTACGCTATGCCTATCATTTTGATGCGACGGCCTATGCTGCATTTTTACGTAAATTTTCTGAAAAGCGAGGCGTTATTCGAATAGAAGGCTTAATTGAAGATGTGGCAACAGATAATGAAACTGGAAATATTCAAAGTGTCATTTTAAAAAGCGGACAGAAGATCGAAGCAGATTTTTTCTTTGATTGTAGTGGTTTTAGAGCATTATTATTAGATAAGACACTTGGTGTGAAGTTTAAAGACTGGAGTCACTGGTTGCCTTGTAATCGTGCTCAAGCAGTGGCGAGTGAACGAACCGAACCATTGCTACCCTATACTATTTCTAGTGCGAAAAAATCTGGTTGGCAATGGCGCATTCCTACTCAAGAGCGTACCGGAAATGGTCATATTTATTGCAGTGATTTTATTTCTGATGACGAAGCGAATCAGGTCTTGCTTGAAGGGCTAGATGCAAAACCTTTGGGTGATGCACGTACCATTCATTTTCAAACAGGTTGTCGTGAAAAATTTTGGGACAAAAACTGCATTGGAATAGGTTTGTCTAGTGGGTTTCTTGAACCATTAGAATCAACTTCGATCTTTCTAATTCAACAAGGTGTCTCGAGATTTATTTCACTTTATCCGGATAACAATAAGTCTGCGGTGTTACAAAACGAATATAATCGTTTAATGACGAGAGAGTTTACTCAAGTCAGAGATTTTATAATCTTGCATTATCACGCCACCGAACGAGATGACAGCCCGTTTTGGAATTACTGTAAAAACATGTCTATACCCGATAGTTTAAAACACAAAATTGAGTTATTTGAAGCTGGAGGCAGAGTTTTTCGAGATGACCAAGAGTTATTTGCAAAATCAAACTGGATTGCTGTAATGCTTGGTCAAAATATCGAACCTCAAGTATACGAACCTATTTTATTGGGTATACCTATTAACGAAATTAAACATAGTCTTGATTCGATGAATCATGCAATGGGGCAAGCGGTGAGTAGAATGCCTACCCACGCCCAATTCATTCAAAAATATGCGAACGGAGTAAGATCTTGAATCACAACAATATAAAAAATGTCGTTATTGTTGGGGGCGGCACTGCTGGTTGGATGGCGGCCGCAGCACTTTCAAAGACAATTGGTACAAACCACATAAACATCGAATTGATTGAATCAGAAGCAATTGGAACAGTTGGTGTTGGTGAAGCAACTATCCCTCACATTAAATATTTTAATAAGTTAGCGGGGTTAGACGAAAAACAGTTCCTTCGAGATACAAATGCAACCTTTAAATTGGGTATTGAATTCGTCAATTGGGGGAATATTGGTGAAAGTTATATTCATCCCTTTGGACCTTATGGAATGGACATGCAAGGCGTGCATTTCCATCATACATGGCTTCGTCAAAAACATAAGGGAACGGCAAAACCAATAGCTGAATTTAGTTTACCTGGTATAGCGGCTAAAGCAGGCAAGTTTCAACATCCTCGTCCTGATTTAAAAGCATCACCTATGGCCACAATGGACTATGCCTATCAGTTTGACGCAGCTTTGTACGCAAACTATATGCGTAAAGTATCAGAAGGGCGCGGCGTTAAACGCACAGAAGGTAAAATTGTAAAAGTTAATCAAAACGCTGAAAATGGACATATCGAAAGTTTAGAGCTTGAAAATGGCACTATTGTCAGCGGTGATTTTTTTATTGATTGTTCAGGTTTTAAAGGTTTATTAATTGAAGAAACACTTAAGACTGGTTATGAAGACTGGTCTCATTATTTACCTTGTGATCGAGCGGTCGCGAGACTGACTGAACGACTAGATGTGCTTCCTCCCTATACTCGTGCCGTTGCTAAAGAAGCTGGGTGGCAATGGCGTATTCCGTTGCAGTCACGCACAGGGAACGGTTACGTATATTGCAGTAAATACATAAGTGACGAAGAAGCCTTAGCTAGCCTCAATAAAGATTTAGATACACCGGCCATAGCAGAGGCCAAATTTTTGAGATTTAACACTGGCGTGCGCAAGAAAACTTGGAATAAAAACGTAATTGCTATTGGGCTTTCGGCTGGCTTTTTAGAGCCTCTAGAATCCACTTCAATTCATTTGATTCAAAGTGCTATCGCGCGTTTGATGACTAACTGGCCAGATAAATCATTTAATCAACCAGATATTGATTATTTCAATAGGAAAACACAAGCCGAGTACGAACAAGTCCGTGACTTTTTGATTTTGCATTATTGTGCCACTGAACGTGATGACAGTCCTTTTTGGAATTATTGTCGAACCATGGAAATTCCAAAAACTCTTGAAGAGAGAATAGCGATATACAAACAAAATGCGCGTTTATATCGAGAAGATTTAGAATTATTTAGTTCAGTAAGTTGGTTTGCAGTTTTTAGTGGTCAAAATATCGAACCCGAACGTTACCACCCTTTGGCCGACATACTTGATGATGACAGATTGGAGAAGAGAATGGCTGAATTGCATCGTGCTACTCAAAGGTGTGCGGAAGTTATGCCTTCACATGACGAATATCTAAGACATATCTGTAACGGTAAATAGTGACTAGAAAATAGTTGGTAAATTTTTAACTTTGTTAATCCAAATAAATAGGCCGAATAATAAAATGAAAACACATCTCATCGTTCCGCTCTTCGCAGTATTGGTTGCCTGTCAGCCTAGCCAAAATACGTCAGAGAAAGATACACCCCAACAAGTTAATTCTGAAAATGGGGTTATCCATCCGGAGCTTTGGCCTAAACAATCTTCGCCTCTAAAGCGCGATCCTGAACAAGAAGCTAAAATTGCTGAAATGTTGGGGAAAATGACCTTAGAAGAAAAAGTCGGGCAAGTTATTCAAGGTGATATTGCTTCTGTAACGCCAGAAGATGTCAAAAAATATCATTTAGGTTCTATTTTAAATGGTGGTAATTCAGCACCAAACGGCGACAACCGTTCTCCAGCTGAAGACTGGTTAAAGTTAGCCGACAAATTTTGGTTGGCCTCAACTGATACGTCTGATGGTTTTATGGGGATTCCTGCCTTGTGGGGGATTGATGCGGTGCACGGCAACAATAATGTATCTGGCGCAACTGTATTTCCTCACAATATTGGTTTAGGTGCAGCTAATTCACCTGAGCTAATGGAAAAAATTGGCGCTGTGACAGCCAAAGAAGTATTGGTTACTGGTATTGATTGGACTTTTGCTCCGACTATTGCAGTGGTACAAAATGATCGCTGGGGTCGTACTTTTGAAAGTTATTCTGAAAAACCAGGCATAGTGGCGAGTTATGCTGGAAGAGTGGTGGAAGGCATTCAAGGTAAAGTGAATGCACCTGATTTTTTAACCGGTGGGCATTTACTGGCTAACGTTAAGCATTACGTAGGCGATGGTGGAACAAAAGATGGTGTAGACCAAGGTGATACTTTGGTGACTGAAGAAGAATTAAGGGATGTCCATGCCGCTGGATACCCGCCAGCAATTCAAAGTGGCGCTTTGGTGGTTATGGCGTCTTTCAATAGTTGGTTTGGCGAAAAAATGCATGGCCATAAACCTTTACTAAGTGATGTGTTGGTTGACCGTATGGGCTTTGACGGCTTTGTTGTAGGTGATTGGAATGGTCATGGTCAAGTTAAAGGGTGTTCAAATATTTCTTGCGCCAAAGCATTTAATGCCGGCCTAGACATGTTTATGGCTCCAGATAGTTGGAAAGGGTTATATAAAAATACTTTAAAACAAGTTAAGTCGGGTGAAATTAGCATGGCTCGATTAGATCAAGCTGTGTCTCGTATCTTACGAGTGAAACTACGTGCAGGGTTGTTTGAAGCAGGTTTACCTTCTAGTCGAAAGTTTGCTGGACAATTTGAGTTGCTGGGGTCGGCATCACATAGAGAAGTCGCTCGCGAAGCTGTTCGTAAATCTCTTGTTCTGTTAAAAAATAATAATAAGGTTTTACCTCTGTCTGCTAAACAAAAGGTTTTAGTGGCTGGTGATGCGGCTGACGATATTGGTCAACAATCAGGTGGCTGGACTTTAACTTGGCAAGGCACAGGCAATAAGAACTCAGACTTTCCAAATGGAGATTCTATTTATCAAGGTATCGCTCAAGCTGTTGAATCAGCAGGTGGCTCAGTAGAGCTTAATATTGATGGAGAATATGAGCAAAAACCAGATGTGGCAATTGTGGTATTTGGTGAGCAACCTTATGCGGAATTCCAAGGTGACGTGACTGATCTAGATTTTAGACCAGAAAAACAATTAGAAATCTTAAAACAATTGCAATCACAAGGTATTCCAACTGTTAGCGTATTTTTGTCAGGTCGTCCTATGTGGGTAAACCCGGAACTAAATGCTTCAGACGCCTTTGTTGCTGCTTGGTTACCTGGCACTGAGGGGGCTGGTGTAGCAGATGTTTTGTTTAAAGATAAGAATGATGAATTACAATACGATTTTGTAGGTCGTTTGTCTTTTTCTTGGCCAAAGGATCCTCTAGATGTTGAATTAAATCATGGAAATGAACCATATGATCCTTTGTTTGCCTATGGTTATGGTTTATCTGTTGAAGAAGACGGGCAGTTAGCTAGCGTGGATGAAACCTTAGATTCTTCAGTGATAAAAGTGAATAACTCTCAATTTCTATTTGCTGGTGATCCAGTCCAACCTTGGCGCTTGGTGTTGAACGACCAAGGTGGAAATACTCAGGTCAGCTCAAATGTTCAAGCCAGTTCGATGTCTAAATTATTGGTGAAAGCAACCGATTATCAGGCACAAGAAGATATCATTGAAGCTGTTTGGACGGGTGACGCCAATTTGTCTGTACAGGGTAACCCTGTGGATTTAACTGGTTTAGCCGAAGAGGGAAAAGTATTAGAGTTCGATTACAAGGTGGTTGCACATTCAGCTAGCAAAGTCACTTTGGCAGTAGGTTGTGGTCAGGACTGTGAAGGTGCAATTGACGTGACTGAAGGACTAAAAGCTAATGTGGCCGGTGACTGGCAAACAGCACAAATAAAGTTAAGTTGTTTTACTGATAAAGGAAGTAATTTATCTGACGTTAACTTTCCATTTCTGCTAACCTCAGATGCTGGTTTAACAATTCAATTAAGTGCTGTGAAGTTAGTTGATAATCAAAGTAACGCGACTTGTAGCCTTTAATAAAAATAATAATTGGTAGGAGTGTCATGAAAAATAATTTGGGTAGCTTGTTTACTGGTTTATGTATTGCGCTGATCATGACAGCTTGCGATACGGTGAAAAAAGAACAAGTTGAACATCAACAGTGGCATACCATGACGCTTTCTTTTAATGCCCCTTCTTTTAATGCACAGCAAATCAGTGAAAGCGCTGAAGTAAATCCTTTTACCGATGCTAGGCTTTTAGTGCGTTTTACCCATCAAGATAAAAGTTACTTAATTAGGGGCTTTTATGCAGCTGATGGTAATGCTGCAAATACAAGTGCTGATAGTGGGGCGGTTTGGCAAGTTAGGTTTACCCCGGATTTGTTAGGTGATTGGAAATATGATGCTTTTTTTCATACAGGAGAGAATATTGCCATTAGCCAATCACTCGAAGAAGGAACTGCCACCCAGTTAGAAAACAGTACAGGTGCGTTTTCGGTCACTCCCTCAGACAAGAATGGTCGAGATTTTCGAGCCAAAGGTCAATTAGTTCGAAAAGGTAAATATTTAGGTTTTGCTAGTGAAGAAAAAGTCTGGTTAAAAACCGGTGCTAACAGTCCTGAGAATTTTCTTGCCTACGAAGAGTTTGATGGCACTTATCGCGGGGCATTAGAGCACCAACATGAAGATGCTCCGCAGGCTGATGTTCTACACAAATATCAGCCACATGCCCATGATTGGCAAGAAGGTGACACGACTTGGGGTCAAGGCAAGGGTAAGAATATTGTCGGTGCGACGAATTATTTGGCAAGCACCGGTATGAATGCGGTTTATTTTCTGACTATGAATATTGGTGGAGATGGCAAAGATGTATGGCCTTACACTGATTATGATGAAAGAGAACGTTTTGATGTCAGTAAATTAGAACAGTGGAATGTCTTGTTTGAGCATATGCAGCAAAAGGGCTTAGCCTTGCATGTTATTACGCAAGAAACTGAAAATGAAACCATGCTTGATGGTGGTGATGTTGGCTTTCATCGCCAACTTTATTATCAAGAACTAATAGCTCGCTTTGGTCATCATTTAGCGCTAATTTGGAATTTGGGTGAAGAAAACGGACCGGTTGATTTTTCTCCCGTTGGACAAAAACCAGAGCAGGTGAGAGCTATGGCTCGGTATTTTGTGGAGAATGACCCATATCAGAATCCTGTTTATTTACACACTCATGCAAGTGAACACCACAGACAAGAAACCTTACCTGATGTAATTGGTGAGAAAGCTATTATGGGATTGTCGTTACAAGTCGATAAACCCAATACG
>NZ_JBPOFP010000025.1:0-47920 GCF_051252315.1 Paraglaciecola sp.
AACATGGAGGTGGATACTTTATTTTGGTAATGTATCGACCATAAAAAACGGCCTCATTTGAGGCCGTTTTTTTGTTTGTCACTTGAATATATGAACTAGAAAATATTAACCAGAAACTTTTTCAAATCGATTTAATATTGACAGGCTCCCAAATCTTGTTATAAATCCAGCCAGATCACCTATTCAACGGATTTAAACTTTTGAACAAAAACATACTAACCAATGGAGTAGCCATATTATTGGTTGCCAGTGGATTTATATTAGAAAACCCAATTATTAAAACCGTAGGTTTATTTGCGCTATCTGGTGCGATTACCAACTGGGTAGCAATCCACATGTTGTTTGAAAAAGTACCTGGCTTATATGGGTCTGGCGTCATTCCAAATCAATTTCAAGATTTTAAAGCGGGTATTCGTAAATTAATCATGCAGCAATTTTTTACCGCCGAAAATATTCAACGTTTTATGGCAGATGGCCAACAAAAATTTGAATTAGATTTAGCGCCAATTATTAAAAAAGTTGACCTATCTCCCACCTTTGATTCACTGGTAGCGGTAATTCAAGCTTCCTCATTCGGCCAAATGTTAGGCATGTTCGGCGGAGTTGAAGCCCTTGAGCCACTTCGCCAACCTTTTATCGACAAGATGGGCGAATCTATCCAAGACATCAGCCAAAAACCTGAGTTTCAGGCCATCATGCAAGAGCAACTATCTCAACCTGAAATTCAAGACGACTTACAACTTAAAATTAGCAATATAGTAGAACAACGCTTGAACGAATTAACACCTAAAATGGTAAAAGATATCATTCAACAAATGATTAAAGAACACCTAGGCTGGTTAGTCGTTTGGGGGGGAGTGTTTGGGGGGGGGATAGGGTTAATAGCAGCTAGTTTGCAGGTTTAATCTCATTAGCCATTTCTTGCATAGAAATGGCTAACGCTTGGCCAATTTCATCTTTCATAAAAGCATACTTTTTATGCACGGTATGAAAAGTAGACGTAGTAAAAAGAGGTGCTAGGTTTAACTTCTGCACATCAAAAGGCACTTGTTGATCTTTACCTAATACATACACACCGTATTGTACTCGGTTTTCAGAAATCAATTTAGGGATAACAGACAAGTCATTGATTGCATAAAACGAAGCCGAAAGAGTGTTATCAAACCAAATATCAAGACCACTTTTAGAACTATCGGTAGCTGCAAATGTTTGTTTTGAATCAAACAAAACCTGCTGATTACATACTATTGAGGGTTTGCATAACAATACAAACACGCTATCCATTAATTTAGGCCTAATCTTTATCAGTTCATCATAACCTTTAAGTAATAAGTCACTATAAGCCACATCCCCATCCACCAACTCATTATTAACCGCTTTCAAATTTCGTAACGAAGGTTGCAGGATAAAACGAGTTTTAATATCCAATTTAAGGTAAGTTTTTTCAATAAGTGGAATGACTTTATTAACGATAACGGGATGATTAACATAAGAAAATGTCATGCTTTCAGGATAATCCTGAGCATTTAATTTGATAATATTTAGAGATAATAGCCCAATCAATAGAACAAGTATTTTTGACATAGTACTCCTGATTAGTTTGCCACCCGTGTATTACAGCAAAGCTTGCCACAAAGCCCTCCCCTTGCATATTAAACCTAAGTAGTATCCCGCCCATACTTATACTAGAGCTTTGGTTAACATGGACAAAGACAGGTTATTTCCATAGGCTGTTAAAAATCGAGACTTAAGGCGGCTGGGCAAGTAACAACAACTGATAACCACGAGTCCAAAGTTATTTTTAAGCAAAGCGATAAAATTAGGTTCAAAAAATGTTGACCCTCACCTTAGGTGATACTTCAAGATAATTTCGTTAGCGAATAACAACCATGAGTAATCAAAATTAATAATGGCTGAAAAAAACCAATACAGCGTTGGACAGTTAAGTAAATTAAGTGGAGTAAGTGTACGTACTTTGCATCTCTACGACGAAAAAAATTTACTGAAAGCCAAAAGGGGCAGCAACGGCTATCGTTTTTACAATAGTTACGATGCAGCGCTGTTGCAGCAAATTCTCATCTACCGACAAATGGATATGCGATTAGATAAAATTTCGGCCATCATAAATTCTGAGAACTTTGATTTGTTAAGTGCTTTGCAGACGCAACGCCAACTGCTAATCCAACGTCGAGAAGACACCAACAAAATGATTGAACGAATTGAGGCAACTATGAAAATGGCTAAAGGCGAAGAAAACCTAGATGTAATATTAAAAGGCCTACCACAGGCGAAAGTAGATGAGTGGAAAGCACAACTCAAACAAGGTGAAAACGGTGAAGAGTTTTACGAAGCGTACGGCAAGGTATCTAGTGATGAAATTCATGATATTAAACAAGACGCTGATGAATGGACTGAGAACTATATGAAAGTCACTCACCTGTCCGTCAGTGATGAAAATGTGCAGGCTCTAGCAAAACAAGCGTACATCATGATAAATAATATGCACTTCAAAACGGTTGATGATTTTAAAGGAGCCACCTACAAATTTCTAAAGATCGTTAACCAAGAAGGAAAAAAAGACAAGGTAGTGGTCGATATTTATGAAACCTATCAAAAAGGCATGGCCAAACACTACTTTGACGCCATGGATTATTTTGCTGAAAACTCACTTAAAGACAATGAAGCAGAATATATTCACTTAAAATAAAAAAGGACAAGGGCTGGTTATCTGCATGGGCTTTAAAGACACGGGATGTTCAAATTCCAATGCGACTGCATGTAACAACAACCTAGAAGCCTTCGAAAGCGTGGTTTCTGTGCCATATAAGTCACAACCTAAAATAGGATGTTGAATAGCTTGGCTATGAATTCTTAATTGATGGGTCCTGCCAGTAATGGGCGTGAAACTCACCCGAGTGCGATTAGGTTCATGCAGCCTCTCTAACACTCGATACTGGGTCTGGGCTGATTTACCGGTTTGTTGGCATATCTTCAAACGGGGAAAATTTGCTTTATCTTTTGAGATAGGAAAATCAATAACGCCTTCGTCATGAGTAACATGGCCGTCTAAGATGGCTTCATATCGTTTGGTGATGGTTCGGTTCTGAAATTGTTTGGTGAGCTGTGCGTTAATACCTTTATTTTTTGCCAATAAAAGTGCACCTGACGTACCAAAGTCTAACCTATGGGCCAAGGTGATCTCTGGGTAGGTTTGCACTAATCGAAAATGCACTGAGTCTTTATTTAGCGGATTTTTACCAGACAAACTCAGTAATTTACTTGGCTTATTGATCACCAGAATATGTTCGTCTTCAAACAAAATTTCTATTTGTTCAGCACAAACAGGTACTACAAAATCATCTTGAATTGGGCTATTCAAAGGCAATACTCATCATCGACACTTTTCTTCCAAATCAAAGCCTTCCACCCCAAATCATCCTAAACCAAGGCCTTCGCCCCAAAACTTTGGTAACCAAATCATTCTAAACCAATAAACCCGCCGGTTTGATGTTCCCACAATTTAGCGTAAATTCCGCCTTTGGCCAACAACTCAGCATGAGAGCCAGATTCAACAATACTGCCTTTATCTAATACTAATAACCGGTCCATTTGGGCAATGGTCGACAACCTATGAGCGATAGCCAATACGGTTTTGTTTTCCATAACTTTATTTAAACAGTGCTGAATAGCGGCTTCGACTTCTGAGTCCAAGGCTGAAGTAGCTTCATCCAATATCAGGATAGGCGCATCTTTTAACATTACTCTGGCGATAGCGATTCTTTGTCTTTGCCCACCAGAAAGTTTGACACCACGCTCTCCTACATGGGCATCGTAACCTGTTCGACCTTGAAGATCTGACAGGGTTTGAATGAACTCATGAGATTCGGCTTGTTTGGCAGCATTGAGCATGTCTTCTTCACTAGCTTCCAATCGACCATATAAAATATTGTCACGTACCGAACGATGTAATAACGAGGTATCTTGGGTGACCATACTAATGTTAGCGCGCAACGATTCTTGCTTTAACTGGCTAATATCTTGTCCGTCAATTTTAATACTGCCACTTTGCACATCATAAAAACGCAGCAATAAATTCACCAAAGTAGACTTGCCTGCCCCAGAACGCCCCACTAACCCCACTTTTTCACCGGGTTTTATTTTTAGATCTAGGTCCTTAAATACGCTAATAGGTATATCGCCCACTCCTTGATAACCAAAATTGACATTATCAAAATGAATCCCTCCACCTTGCATAGTTAACGCCTTGGCTTGTGGATGATCTTTGACTTCAACAGGTACCGATAAACTATTGATGCCATCTTGCACGGTACCTATATTTTCAAATAACGAAGACACTTCCCACATGACCCATTGTGACATTCCATTTAAACGTAAACATAGACTGACGGTAATGGCGATTTCGCCGGGAGTAACCAGTTCTAACATCCATAAATAAATAGCTAGTGCACTGATACTAAACACCAATAAGGCGTTACTAAACCAAACACAGCCATACAATACTGTGGCCAAACGCATTTGTGGATAGACACTTTTTAAAAAGCCAAACATGCCTTCTTTGGCATATTCTGCTTCACGGCTAGTGTGGGCAAATAACTTAACCGTAGTGATGTTGGTATAACTGTCTACGATCCGCCCTGTCATCATAGATCTTGCATCAGCTTGTTTTTGAGACACCCGTTTTAACTTAGGAATCAACACTCGCAATATACACAAGTACACCACAAACCAAATGATAAGCGGAGCGGTTAATCGCCAATCAGCAGTGAATACTAAAAACAAAATGCTCACAAAATACACACTGACATACACCATGATATCCAGCGTTTTCATTACCGTTTCACGCACTGCCAACGCAGTTTGCATGACTTTAGTGGCGACTCGCCCAGCAAATTCATTTTGAAAATATCCTAGGCTTTGGCCAATCACGTATCTGTGGGCTTGCCAACGTATTTTCATTGGAAAATTGCCCATTAAACTTTGATGAGACACCAAAGATTGGGTGATCACCAAAATAGGCAATATCAGCAACACTAATATTCCCATCCAAATAAGTTGTGATTGATTTTCAGCTAGAAACGTTTGGCGATCACTGGCTGCAAGTAAATCCACCAGCTGGCCCAAAAACCCAAATAACGAGACTTCCAAGGCAGCAATACTGGCGGCCAAAATAGACACAGTAAAAATTGCTGGCCACATACCTTGAGTATAGTGACGACAAAAAGCGACCAGTGTTTTAGGCGGCTGGGTTGGGTGTTCAGCCGGAAACGGTTTGGTTAACCGTTCAAAAAATGAAAACATAAAATATAAATAACTATCAATAAACAGTGTGGATATGATAACCCATGTAAACCTATACAGTTGTTATTTTTCTAGGTTTTTTACAGGAACGACTGTGACATTTCTAATGGAAGCCAAACGAAAATAGGTGAGTGAACGCCATACCCACTCAACAGGTCCATAGTTAAAATAACGCAACCACAATACTGAAAAACTAATTTGTACTAGCCAAACAACCGGAATAATCAGAAATACTTGGGCACGACTGACTTCTCCATATAAGCCTAAACCCCAACCATAAAACACCACACTTCCAATCACAGATTGAGCCAGGTAATTAGTTAATGCGAGTTTACCTACTGCAGCTAAATGGCTTTGGAGCTTAACAAACTGTTTTTTCAGCACTATCAAATGAATAGCCCCCACATAACCAGCTACCATAAATAAACTAGCAATGTGGTTAGGAATGCGCCCCTCAAATAACCCATAAGTGGCACTGAATCCATTTGCCCATGACATGTACAAACCCAAGCTTACAATCGGCGTACCCACAACCAATCCAAGGATACTCATTATGCGATAAAACCTTTCTGACTTTTTCCCTGTCAAAACACCCGTTTTATAGGCAGCCATACCAATCAACATCATGCCAAAAGAGCGGCTAAAACCATCTAATAATAGTCCTAACATAAACAAGTCTTGCCCAGCATTTTCTTCACTTTCATCAGTACCTAAGCGATTTTGCAGCTGCTCCAAATAACTACCTTGATAAATGCCTATTTCTTTAGCTATGGCTTCGCTGTTCGGCGCCCAATAACCCATCAACCAATCAAAACTATTTTGATCTAACTTAGCGATCGCTTCACTTCCGTTGACAAAATAAAGTATGGAACTGAGATAAATTCCCACACCCAATACCAACAACAATATGGCAGGCAGGTGGCGAAACAAGTAGACAAACAGTGCGCATACGCCGTAAATAAATAAGATGTCGCCGTCCCATAAAAAAATAGCATGAAGTAAACCAAATACGATTAACCATATATTTCTAACATAATGCAGTTTGGCTCCAGTCTGACCTTTTCGCTGTGCACTCTGAATGACAAGTAAAACACTGGCGCCAAATAATAAAGAAAATATGCCCATAAATTTCTGATCTGCAAAAACATGAGTCAAACTAAATATCGTCATATTTAAACTAGCATCGGGCATGTAAGCCAACGGATTGATATAGGCTGAAAATGGCATGGAAAAGGTCAAAAAGTTCATGGTTAACAAGCCCAATAAGGCAAAACCTCGCAGGGCGTCAATGGACTCAAAACGTTCTTTTTCTGGGTGTTCCATTTGAAATTAAATCCTTTTACAAAATAGAAGGGCAAGTCTAGCGACTTGCCCATTGAAGTGTTGTAACAATCATTTTTAAAAATGTTAGAAAATGTAAATCTATTCCTACAACCAGTCCTATCCCCCTCACCTACACCAGCAAAGTCTTAGATAAACTTAGTGCCTAACATCACCAACCAATACACACTTATGCCTACTTGTGCGATGAAAAATGCGAAACGAATTTGCACCGCGAGCACACTAGTAGAAAGAATATGAGTTAAAGCTTGGCCACAACGGGCGGCTAACAACCATAAGGCTAACCCATCAGTAATGTTTGAGGAATTAGTGGCTAGAGCAAGTATCATCACACCACAGGTAAAGGGAAAACTCTCCACCGCATTTGCTTGAACCCGTGTTAAACGTT
The DNA here is from genome assembly GCF_051252315.1 of Paraglaciecola sp. GTDB lineage: Bacteria > Pseudomonadota > Gammaproteobacteria > Enterobacterales > Alteromonadaceae > Paraglaciecola. The sequence goes on from NZ_JBPOFP010000025.1 coordinate 7,049, forward strand.
GCCCTAGAGCAGGCACATTAGACCCATCAGATTTAAACTTGTTAGGAGCCATACTCTTGTTTAAAACCAATGAGGTACGATAAGCCCCTAAAAACACCAGCCAAAATACTAATAATCCTATATAACCCAAAACAGCAATAATAGTCGCGTTCATAATTTATCAACCCTAATAAAAACAGTTAAGCCAGTGTACAACTAGGATAATGAATCCGTCTATGGGTTTTGTGCATCTGCTTTTAGAAGTTAGAGGTTAGAAGTTAAAAAACTGAATGTTTATCAAGACGTTGAAATAAACAAATAAAACTCAGTGCACTGTGTCTGCGAACTATGTCTGCGCACTGAGTTTTTGCATTTGTCAGAGTTTGTAAATTATTACTCCTGTCTTAGAGCCTTAATTGGATTAGCTCGGGCCACTTGGGCGGCATTGCCACCTACAGTAACCCATGCCATTAATAACAAGCTTCCTCCGACCGCAATACAAATTGGCAATAACCAGCCAGTGCTAATCCGATAGGAAAACGACTCCAACCAAGTTAACATCACATAAATAGCAATAGGCCAAGCAACCACATTAGCGATTAACACTGGTTTGGAGAATTGCCACACTAATAAGGTAACTACATCTCTAATGCTGGCTCCCATTACCTTACGAATACCAATTTCGCGAATACGACGTTCAGTGGTATAGGCTGCCAACCCATATAGACCGAGACATGCAATAACAATGGTTAATATTGAAAAAGCAGAGAACATTTTGACCTGAATATCTTCTTCGGCATATTGTGCCTTCATCATTTGGTCTAAAAACTGCAAATCAATGGGTTGCATAGGCACTGTGGTTTTCCAGACATCTTCTACTTTTTTCATCAAGTCGCCAACATCTTGGGTTTTAAAAGACAAACTTGCTACACGTAATCGATTAGGATTTAGCGTATAAGCGGTAGCACGTACCCCAAACTTAATGGAACGAAAATATATGTCAGGTACCACTCCAACAATGGTCATTAAATTGCCATTACCCATGGCAGTATCTAAGGTTTTTCCTATTGCTTGTTCTGGTGAACTAAAACCATATTTATCAATAGCGGTTTGATTTAAGATCACGCTAGCACGGCCTTTTTCGCCTTCTTGACGACCCTCAAATTGGATCATGTCACTGCCATATTTTTCATCAAACAAACGACCAGCTAAAGGGGTAACCCCATATGCTTCGAAAAAACCGTAACCTGTATCATGATAGTTGAGCAATATAGAAGGGTTTTCACCTGTAACATGTTCACCATCGATTAAGGTAAATGTATTGTTGTTTTCGTTATCTTGAGTAGGCGTTTCAGACGAAAATACCACTGAAGTAATCTCGGGTAGTGTTAACAACTCATGCCTTAAACGGTCACGGTTATCTCCCGCTCTGCCAACACTAAGTACGAGTTTATCGTCGCTGACGTAACCTACGTCAACTGATTGCGCGAACATTGTTTGTGCGTAAATCACCGCAGTGCAAACTACTAAAGCTATTGAAGTAGCAAATTGAACAATAACTAATCCAGTTCTTAGGTGGGAAGCATTTGAAGACTCAGCCCCTTTACTCGATCGCAGTAAATCTGCCGGCAAAAAACGTGACAAAAACATAGCAGGGTATATTCCAGCGCCCAGACCAATCAACACACCAATAACCAAAAGTCCCACTAACAAGGTCAAATCAGAGAACAGCTCTAACTCTAGTTGTCGACCTAAGGCGAGGTTATACAACGGCAGTACTAGCTCCACTAACATTAAAGCTAAGATTAAAGATATAAAAACCAAGGCGACTGCCTCACTTAAAAACTGCACAACCACTTGAGATCGACTTGCGCCTAACACTTTCCGCATTGCCACTTCTTTCGATCTATGGCTGACTCTAGCCGTAGATAGATTCATAAAGTTGATACATGCAATGAGCAAAATCAAAGCTGCCACTATGGTAAAAGTTACAATCAGATTGTGATCACCCATGGGTGTTAAATCGCCCATGTTTCCAGCATCTTGTTTGGCTTTTAAGTGTAAATCTTCAAGGTGCATTAATTTATGTTGCATGTTGTCGCTAACGTTAGCTCCTGGTGCAAGCTCGCCAACATTTTTTAAGTACATGTCTAATAATGGGCTTTCATTATTCACCCAATAGGTGAGTCGTTCTTGCAGCTGCTCTATTTTGATACCCGCTCGCATTTTAAAATAGGTATATACGTTAACGCTGGTCCAAGTATTTAAGCCGGGATTATTCTCAACGATTTTAGGATCTATAAAGGCTAATAATCCGAGCTCTAGATGTGTTTCGTCTGGTAGGTTTTTAATCACACCTGTAACGGGTACTGGTGATGGTTGAGGGCCAACACAACACACTGTCATGATTTCACCCACTACATCGGTTTTACCAAAGTATTTAATCGCAATGTCTTCTGTAATGACCAAATCATAAGGTTTTTTGAAAGAGGCCTCAGCCGAGCCATGCACAAACGGTAAGTCAAAAACATTAAAAAAACTGCCATCAGCCAAAACTATTTGTTCCGCCAGTGCTGACTCATCTTTTCGTATTGTGGCCCCAAAGTGGATTAATCTAACCCCCTCTTCCACTTCATTGGTTGCATAATCCCGTACTGCTTCCATCATGTTGCCAGCAGAGCGCACTGTTTCAAATGGCGGATTGCCAGCGACATAATAAGCCGAATGCATACGCACAATACGTTCACTATCGGGTAGCCATTGGTCAAACCCCGTTTCTTCTCGAACAAACAGCATAATTAAAATGCAGCTCATCAAACCTAAAGCCAAACCAACAATGTTAATGGCTGAAAACATGCCATTTTTAATAATGTTGCGCCACGCTGTTATCAAATAATTTTTAAACATAATTTTGTCTCGTCATTAACCTAGCTCTTATGCCGCTCTAACACTTTCAGTGACAACTTTTCCATCAAATAAATTGATGGTGCGATTAGCAAAATCTGCATGAGCAGGGCTGTGTGTCACCATGACAATCGTAGTGCCGCTATTATTTAAAGAACGCAACATTTCCATCACTTCATGACCATGAGCACTATCTAAATTACCCGTCGGTTCATCAGCCAAAATTAATCCTTGGTTACCTACAACCGCTCTTGCCACAGCAACCCTTTGTTGTTGCCCTCCAGACAATTGACTAGGCATATGTTTTGAGCGATGGGCAATACCTACCATGTCCATTACCTCAGCTACTTTTTCTTTGCGTTCTTGTACTGGGATCTTGTGATATAACAAGGCCAGCTCAATGTTCTCGGCAACGGTCAATTCTTCAATCAAATTAAAGTTTTGAAAAATAAACCCAATATTATGTTTACGAATGACCGCGAGTTGTTTTTCTGAATATCCAGAGGTTTCTTCTTCATTAAAATAGTATTGCCCGTCACTTGGCGAATCCAACATTCCAATAAGGTTTAACAAGGTAGATTTTCCACAACCCGATGGCCCCATAATGGCGACAAATTCGCCACGGCCAATTTCGATATTGACGTTATTTAAGGCTACTGTTTCAACATCATCTGTACGATAAACTCTTGATAAGTTATGCAATTTCAACATTTTTATATTCCTTTTAAATTCTATTCTTTATTTTTAATTTAATTGTATGAGCTAGTTTAATTTGTGTGACTTAGTTCAACTTAAGCACTGTCATATCTTGGTAACTGGAATAAGGACTGGTGATCACTTGTTCGCCTTCATCTAATCCCTCAATCACTTCAATAAATCGACTATTTCGTCTTCCCAATCTCACATTTCGCTTCACAGCTTGATTACCCTCTTGAGTGACAACAAATAACCAGTTGCCACCTGTATCTTGATAAAATGCGCCATTAGGGATGAGTAAAGCTTGGCTTGCATCGCCTAAGGTCAACTTGGTTTGAATAGTTTGGCCACGACGTATGTCTTTAGGTTGCTGTTCTACAAATTTGAAATCCACTTCAAACTGGCCGTTTTGCACCTGAGGATATATTTTTGAAACCGTTAACGCGTAATCTTGAAAGGAAGCACTTTGACCTATGTCTACTCGTCCTAAATAAAACTCGTCAATATAGGCGGTGACTTTATAATCATTGGGCGTGTCTATTTGTCCTAAACGTTCACCTTTACCTATACTTTGCCCCACTTCAATATTGAATCCAGATAACGTGCCTTGCACTGGTGCTCTGACATTCATATTGTCCAAATTTTGTCTAGAAATAGCTAAGTTACCTTCCAATCTTTTGGTAGTACTTTTTAGAAATGTCAGTTGTTCCGATTGCATTTTAGTATCAGATTGTTGACTTTCTAAGGTCAGATCCAAACGACTTTGATACCAAGCTAATGTATCGCGAGTATCATCAAATGCAGACTGACTTACGGCACCGGTTTCAACTAAGGCCTGCTCTCTTGCCAATTGACGTGTTAACAGTTTGATTTGATATCTGATGTCTACTAAATTACGTTTATGCTGCAATCTATTTTGTTCTAAACTTAATTCAATAGAACGCATATTGTTTAGCTGTTCTGCTACCCTAGCTTCATTGCCAAGCACACTTAATTGTAAAGACGCATTTGATAACTCTACGATTAAATCACCAGCATCGAGTGCTGTGCCATCTTCCACTAATATACGTTCAACTCGGCCACCTTCTACTGCATCCAAATACACTGTTTTTGCTGGAGTGATACGACCTCGAACTGGAATGAAATCTTCAAATGTGCCTAATTGCACCTTAGAAATAGCAATACGTTCAGAGTCAACAAATAATGCTTTTCCGCCTTGTTGATTAATAAACCAATAACCTGCAAGAACTAATAGCACCAATAAAATAGGCCAAACAAACTTTTTAAAAGGATTGTTTTTGGTTGCGACTTTACGATCCATGCCCGCTCCCGATACAGCGCCTTTGGAAAGTGAAGCGACACCTTTGTTTTCTACCGCTTGTAATTTATCTGTATTGGTCGGTTTCAATGTCACTACCTTATAAATGTAAGAATGGCTGTTATTTATAAAACAGTATTACAAGTATCGTTCCAACTTTTATCTTACTGTTTTTATTAGACTTTATTACATCCAACGTATTTAACAACAATTAAACTGTACGAAAATGAACACTAGGTGTACGATATTCAACACTTGGGTTTAGGTGAAAAACGTATGACAACTGAAGGGCATATACTGGTTGTAGATGATGACTACGACATTCTGACAGCGGCGAAACTGTTACTAAAACAACACTTTAGCCAAATCACTATCTGTAACTCTCCGGATAACATTCCTGATTTATTGCTAAAAAATCAGTTTGATGCAGTGATGTTAGACATGAATTTCAGCCCAGGTGAAAGCTCAGGAAGTCAAGGGTACAACTGGCTTAAGAAAGTACTAGATATCAGCCCACAAATGGTTGTGGTAATGATTACTGCCCACGGTGGAATAGATGTAGCCGTAGAGGCGATGAAACTCGGCGCAACGGATTTTGTGACCAAACCTTGGCAAAATGAAAAACTGGTTGCCACTCTAACCACAGCCGTTTTGTTAGGCAAAACCCGTAACCAAGTGTCAGGCTTAAGGCAAACCAATAAACTTCTAGCGAAAGAAACCAATAACAACCAACAACAAGTCATGTTAGCGCAATCTGATGTGATGATGGGTCTGAACTCTCTCATCGAAAAATGTGCTCCGACAGACGCTAACGTGCTAATTTTGGGAGAAAACGGAACCGGTAAAGAGCTAGTAGCCAGAGCCTTACATGCTCAAAGTTTACGAGCAGATAGTGTGTTTATGTCTGTTGATTTGGGCGCTATGTCTGAAACATTATTTGAAAGTGAGTTATTCGGCCATAAAAAAGGCGCCTTTACTGGTGCCGCTCAAGAGCGAGTTGGGCGTTTTCAAGCGGCAAATGGAGGCACATTGTTTTTAGATGAAATAGGCAACCTGCCATTACATTTACAAACAAAACTACTCACTGTGCTAGAGCAAAGAACCATTACACCTTTAGGCAGTAATAAGCCAATTAATATCGATGTGAGGGTCATCACCGCCACCAATGCGAGTAAAATATTGTTGGCTGATGAGAGTCACTTTCGTCAAGATTTATTGTTCAGACTCAATACCGTTGAAATTAACTTACCTGCTTTGCGAGAACGACCAGAAGACATACCGCTTATAGCTGAGCACTATTTAACGTTATACAACAAAAAATACAATAAGCAGATCAGTTCGATTAACACTGATGCCCTTAATGCCATGCTAAATTATACTTGGCCTGGCAATGTGAGAGCATTAAGGCATGCTATGGAGCGGGCTGTGATATTAAGTAGCACCGAACAATTAACGGCTCAAGACTTACAACTTAATCAACAAACTGTGACTACAACCCAGTCTATACCTGAGCAAACTCACAAAGCAGAATCGACCTTAGCTGACACAAATAACGCTTCACAAACATTCAATTTAGACCAGCTAGAAAAGTCCACAATTGAGACAGTGCTGAAAAAGTATCGATACAATATTAGTCATGCAGCCAAAGCATTAGGTTTAACCCGTGCGACTTTATATAGGAGGATGGAAAAACATGGACTTTAAACGATTTTCGATTCTTATAGCCTTAAGAACAGGCTTAATCATTCTCAACTTAGTGATTTTAACCTATTTAGTTTCGGCTTCTGGTTACCATGTAACTTGCATAGTCGCTGTAGCTGTATTGCTTATCCAATGTTATTTATTGATTAGTTTTGTAACCAAGACAAATCAAGAATTAACCCGCTTTTTAGACGCTATTCGTTACGCAGATTTTGCCCAACGATTCGATATGGACACTTTAGGTTCAGGGTTCGGAGAATTAGGTAATGCCTTTGCGGAAATACTTGAGCGTTTCAACCAGCAAAGAACTAAACAAGAATCTCAACAAAGGCACCTTAAAGCCATAGTCGAACATGTACCTGTGCCACTCATCAGTATCCAGTCGAATGGTAATTTAACCCTTTGGAACCATGCAGCTCGCAAGTTATTTGGTGCTAATCATGTGACTAAACTAACCGACTTACAGTCCTTTGGACAAGAATTTGCAGAACATTTATCTAAAATAAAACCAGGAGAAAGGCGTTTAGTTAACTTTGCAATAGATGGTATGCAGTATCAATTAAGTTTATCCGCAACCAAGATAACCTTACCAGATAATCAAGAAACCTTAGTCAGTATGCAAGACATTCAAAACGAATTGGATGGCGCTCAACTTCAGGCTTGGCAAGATTTGGTTAAAGTATTAACTCACGAGATCATGAACAGTATTACCCCAGTCGCGTCGTTGGCAAATACCGCTGTCAGTTTAGTCAAAAATACTGAGCTTAAAACCAAAAATCAACCAGAGTTAGCTGAAGACCTGCAAGATATAAGCGACGCTGTAAATACAGTAGCAAGACGCAGTGATGGCCTGATCCAGTTTGTTGGCAGTTATCGTAAACTTACTCAATTACCTACCGCCAATAAAACAAACATTCGGTTAAAAACGTTAATTGATCACGTCACCACTTTAGCCAGCCAAGACTGGAAATCGAAAAATATAAAGCTTGATGTTCAACTCAGCCCAAGTGAATTAGAAGTAAGCGCAGACGCAGATATGTTGACTCAAGTATTACTCAACCTGTTAAAAAACGCAGAACAAGCTTTGTTAAATAAGCCTCAAGCTCAAGTAGGTATTAGCGCATTTTTGAACCCTAGAGGGCATGTTGTAATAGAGGTGTCGGACAATGGCACGGGTATTAATGATGAAACTGCTAGACAAATATTTGTGCCATTTTTTACCACAAAACAAAACGGTTCAGGCGTCGGTTTAGCTCTCACCAGACAAATCATGTTAGCACATAACGGCAATGTAAAATATATGACTAATTCTAAAGGTGGAGCGACCTTTAGTTTACGATTTTAGGAGATAATTGCAGTGCAATCACGTCCAATAAATAAAAAAGAGTGGTTACCTTTATTAAAAAGCTAACCACTCGACAACAATACAATGATTAATTACGTACTCTTCTCAAGACAAAAAACAATGAAAGAAGCATTAACCCTATAGTAGAAGGAGTATTAACATCCACTCGGCGAGTACTAATAGCACCTACAGCGTCAATATCCGCTCCCACCGTAGCACCAGATTGCCCACCCTCACTGGCGTTATCTGTTAACCTAACAAAAGAAAACGAGTCTGCAGAGGTAAATCCATATGCATCAATATCAATACCTGACGTAGAACCACCTACTGCCCCCACTGAATGCCAAATATTTCCATCCACACTGATATCAACAAAGGTATCTTCAACATCAGGTCCAATTTCGAAAATCCATAGATCTAAAGCATCACTATCACTTCCTGTGAGTACATTATTGATAAATTGAAGAGTAATAGATCCACCATCACCTAATGACACAAATGAACAATTTTCCGCATCAATTGCATCATCAGCAATGGTGTTACACGAACTACCGCTTGAGTAATCAGGAAGGCCTAGCGCACTATTAAAATTTTGGTGAGGAATAGTCGGTTCCCCCGAATTGATGACTGGAGAATAATCAAATACAGCATCTGCAAAAGAGATGTCACCTTGTGGGAATTCTACGCCTTTAATCAACACTGCATGACTGTTTAATGCAAACATGGTTAGGCCAATGGTGATTAAAATACTTTTTAATTTGAGTGATTTATTCAAAACTTTTCCTTTTTATAAATAATTTCAACATTCAGGCTTGAAGCAAATATTAAGCCCGATAATAAGCAATTGATTTTATTAACGAAAAAAATTAGTTATAAAAAAAGTGTAAAATAATCGGACATTAATGACCTGTCTCCTTAGCGGTTTCAGTTATCTTTTAAACCTACTAGTTGCTCCGAGAGCAGCCGTTGTAACTCAGGATCTTTGCCTACTTTTATGAGTACTTCTTTGTATTTCTCAAACATAAGATAATCACTGTTCTGTTTTCTGGCATTGAGGTCATGTTTAGAAAATGCGAATTGAATGTATGAATAGGCTTTTTCAAAGTTATTTTGGGCATAAAAATAACGTACAGCTATCTTGGCTATTTCTTTGTCTTTAGGGTTTTGTTTTGCCACCAACTCTATTAACTCTGTTCTTTGTTGATGGCTTAATCCTAAAAATTCCCCTTCAGAAAAATCAAACAATTGATCTGTTTGTCGCAATAATTGACGTAATTTAGTTTTAGCTTGATTCGATGCCCTAATAGCCTGAATAGCCCTTTGTTTATCTTTTAACGCTATGGCTTGTTTAAAGCCCTTAAAGCCTGCTAAGTATTGCTGCTGATTAACTGCGATTTCAGCGTATTCCGACCAATAAATCGCATTATCTTTGTCTGTTTCAGCGGCTTGTTTGACTAAATTCAAACCCAGGGTTTGATCAATTTCACTGTATGCCAACCAAGAGCCTAGTTGAAAAAGCGCCTCTGGATTATTTGGCAGCGCTTTATTCGCTTGTTTAAACATATTCGTGATGGCGAGATCATCATTCCAATTTTGATCAAATGATAATAGTTGCGCTAACACTAATTGAATATGAGCAATCTCTTTATTAGTTTGTGACACATTTAATAACCGAAAACCTTCTACAACTAACCGCTCTAATTGACGTTTTTGTCCCTCTTCTCCCTGCCAGCCGAGATCTCTTAACCAGTCGTCAGTTTCTAATAGAAACACTCGCCTTTGTAATTTAATATCATTTGGAGAGAGTATTAACGCTTTGTTCAAGGTTTGTTTAGCATAATCTAACGCATCCATTTTGATAAAAGCGTCAGCAGTTTGGATATACGTGGCTTTATCTGCGCGTATTTGCTGTTGCTCTTGCACGTAAAAATACCCTTCACGGCAGGCATAAAACACGCTTAAAACGGCGGTGAACACACCAATATACGTAACGGATTTATTTATAATTTTTTGCCAGATTGGCGATGATAGTAAGGATTCGCCACAGTGTTTACATTTAGAAGCGTTAGCTGAAATTGATTCACAACAGTGGGGACAAGATCTGAATTTATTTGAATGTGTGCTTGTTTCTTCCATAAAACTTTTAACAACCTCAATAACCGTATCCATTAGAGATACGGTTATTGTAGCTAATATTTCTAAATGTCTACAAACCTAATCGGGCTTTTTCTATTGGTGATTGATTAGCCCTAGCTCAGGTTTACAGTTCACGTACCCAGATATTGCGGAAGCTCACAAGGTTGCCATGATCTTGTAAAAAGATAGGTGCACAGCCATGAGCTTTGTAACTTGGGTTACCACGGTACACTGTACCACCTTGAATTTCAGTATGGTTTTGTACTAACACTCCGTTGTGCAGGACAGTCACATAAGCTTTTGATTCAAGTTTACCGGCATCATTAAAACGCGGCGCTTTATAAATAATATCGTAAGTATTCCAATGTGTAGGTGGTTTCATTGCATTCACAAGAGGCAAACTTTGTTTATAAACCGAACCCGCTTGGCCATTAGAATAAGTACGGTTTTCATAGGAATCTAAAACCTGAACTTCATAACGGCCTTGTAAAAACACGCCACTGTTATTTTGCTGTTGGCCTTTTTTACCGGGTGTTTTTTCAGGCGCCCGCCATTCTATATGTAATTGCATGTCACAAAACTTTTGTTTAGTACTGATGCCCTTTTTACCTGGTGCAACCGTCATATAACCATTTTTGACTGTCCAGGGAGCAGCTCCATCATGGCCAGTCCAACTATCTAAATTAGTGCCGTCAAACAAAACAATGGCGTCAGAAGGAACGGGACCGGGAGTCACCACTTCAGGTACGGGCTCCCAAAATTCAGTTAACTTTGGATCAATATCTTTATTACTTTGAGCAAAGACACTTGTTGTTAAAATAGAAAGTGTCAATAAAGCCTTTGTTTTATTCATAAACTTAATCTTTTCCTAATAAATTTTTAACAGTCTAACTTATTAAGCCTAATGAAAATTTAGAAATTGCATAAAACATAATTTTACTGACAAATTACATAACGAAAAATACTATCGAGGGATCTAGCTCTTATCTTTTATTTGCTCGTTATCAGGTTCTATATTTTTAACAAACAACAACATAAACACCCCTAACATGATGGCCATGTCGGCCACATTAAATATGCCTGTACGCAAACTTCCAATGCCCATATTTAAAAAATCTATTACCGCGCCATTATTGGTCGCTCGATCATAAAAGTTGCTGATCCCACCTGAGAAAATTAAAGATAAAGCCACTAAGCCTTTTGTTGGCTGAGTTTTTGTTTTAAAAATATAAATTAATAAACCCAACAAAATCGCACCAACCGCACAGACAAAAATCCAAAATTTAGCTTCGTCACTCATGCTGCTTCCTAACCCTAAGAATGCTCCGGTATTTTCTGCATAACCAATACGTAAAGTGTCCCCCCAATAACTGGTCATTTTAAATTTGGGTAAATGAGCAGACGCGTACCACTTTGTTGCTTGGTCAAGTGCCACACTTACAAAAGTAATAAGCGTTACCATCCACACTCGTTTAATCATTGTCATTTGTCTAAAAGCCTTTCTTATCATCAAAATTGATATTTGTATTAATGATTATTTCACGTAATGCCCAAAGTAGTCGAGCGAGATCGTCATCAACTCATGTTTAATAACTAAAATCTATTAATTGTCGAATGCTCAATTGTAAAAATCATGTTAAATTATTCACACTAAACATAACTAGGAACACCATATGAAAAAAGTTGAAGCAATAATTAAACCTTTCAAACTAGATGATGTAAGAGAGAGTTTAACGGAAATTGGCATCACAGGATTGACTGTATCTGAAGTGAAAGGATTTGGACGTCAAAAAGGCCACACTGAAATGTATCGTGGTGCCGAATACAACATAGATTTTTTACCAAAACTTAAGTTAGAGATAGTAGTCAGTGATGATCAGTTAGAACGTTGTATCGAAGCGATAGTAAGTAAAGCGAATACAGGAAAAATTGGAGACGGAAAAATTTTTGTTATGGACGTAAGTCATGCCATTCGTATTCGAACTGGCGAAGAAGATGACGAAGCTGTTTAGTCAGTATTTATTAAATCACACTCAAAAATACAAATAAAATAAACAAAAAATAGATTGAGAATAACTATGCAAGAAATTAATAGCGCCGTTGAAACCTTGGTGCAAAGTTCAAATACATATTTTCTACTTATTGGAGCCATCATGGTGTTTGCCATGCATGCTGGTTTCGCCTTTTTAGAAGTAGGTACCGTTCGCCATAAAAACCAAGTGAATGCTTTAGTAAAAATCATTACTGATTTTGCAATCTCTTGCATTGCTTACTTTTTTATTGGTTACTGGATAGCTTACGACACCACATTTTTTAGCAGCGCCAGTGAATTAGCTTCAAATAATGGTTATGACCTAGTGAAGTTTTTCTTCCTAATGACGTTTGCAGCGGCAATTCCTGCAATTATCTCTGGTGGTATTGCTGAAAGAGCTAAATTTTATCCATTTTTAATGGCCTCTGCACTGATAGTTGCCTTCGTATATCCCTTTTTTGAAGGCATTATTTGGAACGGAAATTATGGTTTCCAAACATGGTTAGAAAATACAACCGGTGCACCTTTCCACGACTTTGCAGGCTCAGTAGTTGTGCATGGTGTAGGTGGTTGGTTAGCGTTTGTTGCCGTATATTTTCTTGGTTTACGAAAAGGTCGCATCAAAGACAATAGGTTAATTGCATTTGCTCCGTCTAATATTCCTTTCTTAGCTTTAGGTACGTGGATTTTATGTATTGGCTGGTTTGGTTTTAATGTAATGTCAGCTCAAAGTATGGACGGCATAAGCGGACTTGTAGCTATGAACTCGTTAATGGCTATGGTTGGCGGAATTATCGCTGCTTTATGGGCAGGTAAAAACGATCCAGGTTTTATTCACAATGGTCCTCTTGCAGGTTTAGTGGCAGTTTGTGCTGGCTCTGATGTGATGCATCCAATTGGCTCTTTATTTGTCGGTATTATTGCTGGCTTAATTTTTGTGTACCTATTTACCAAAATGCAGCAAAGCAAAAAAATTGATGATGTATTAGGTGTTTGGCCATTACATGGTGTTTGTGGTGCTTGGGGGGGTATTGCAGCCGGTATCTTTGGTTTGGATATATTAGGCGGGCTAGGCGGAGTATCATTTACCGCACAACTCATAGGCACAGCGGCAGGAATTATTGTTGCTTTAGTGGGCGGCTTTATCGTATATGGTTTAGTTAACAAATTAAGCACTATACGCATGAGTGAAGAAGAGGAATACCATGGAGCTGATTTAAGCATTCATAGTATTGGCTCAGTGAATCACGACTAACAGCGTATGTATTAATAAACAAAAATGGGGCACTCGCCCCATTTTATCTTTATGATTAACAGGAGAATTTAACATGGAACTTGGTAGATTTTCAGTCAGTTTAAACGTAAAAGATATTGTCCAATCTCAAAAGTTTTACGAAACCTTAGGTTTTAAAACACATCCAGATTGCGGTTCAGTTAAAGACAAATGGCTAATAATGGAACAAGGCAACACCATAATAGGTTTGTTTGAAGGTATGTTTGATAAAAACATACTTACTTTTAATCCTAGCGACGCCCGCTTCATAGAAGAACACTTAAAACAAAACGGCATCTCAATAGATACGCCGACCCAAGGTGACAAGGGCCCGACTCATTGTGTTTTAAAAGACCCCGACGGCAATACAATTATGTTCGACCAATTTTAATATCTGCAATACTTCACTCGTACAATAATAGGAAATATCAGTATGTCGTCAGATTTTAATTGCTGGAAGTGCGGCCACAAACTCATTGATGTTATTTTACCTATGTCTAGACGGGAAGAATGCAGCCAATGTTCAGTTGACCAACACGTTTGTAAAATGTGTAGTTTTTATAGTGATAAGTCAGGCTGTGATGAAGAAAGGGCTGAACATATTAGTGATACTGAAAGAGCTAATTTTTGTGATTATTTTAAGCCTAGCTCAAAGACCGCTAGTTCAAATATCAATCAGAAATCTGAAGCAGCTAAAGCTAAACTCGCCGAGCTGTTTGGAGATCCTATTCCAAAGAAAACGGAAGACGATTCATCATTATCTCCAGCTGAGCTAGCTGAAAAAAAGCTACGAGAAATGTTAGGCGGCTAATTGAAATAGATTATATTCAAATTCCCATTCTTTTTAACTCCTAGATTCACATAATAAGCATAACGTCTGAATCAGACACCCATTGACACTAAGGTAAATATGAAAGTTGAAACAGTAATTGCAGATTACACAAACAAAAAACACGGTGCCGATTTAGTTCATTTGTTAAATGCTTATGCACTAGATCCTATGGGTGGAGGTGAACCACTTTCAGATCTCGTTCAACAAAATTTGGTTCCTACATTAGCCAATCAAGCTAACGTATTTAGTGTGCTTGTTTATGTAAACGATAAACCAGCGGGTTTAGTCAATTGTGTAGAAGGCTTTTCGACATTTTCTTGTAAGCCACTAATAAACATTCATGATTTAGCGGTATTAGAAGAATTCAGAGGACTGGGCATAAGCCAAATAATGTTACAAAAAGTCGATGAAATTGCTCAGCAAAAGGGGTGTTGTAAAATAACTCTGGAAGTATTGGAGGGCAATCATTTAGCTAAAAAAGCTTATTTAAAACATGGGTTTGCAGGTTACGAACTCGATCCAGCAAAAGGAAAAGCTATGTTTTGGCAAAAACAAATCGCAGCAACGTAATCAGTTTTTATATAAATAACCATCAGTACTATTGCGTCAATAAATATTTATAGCTAATCTGAATTTAATGCTTTATCAAATGGAAGATATCACGCGTGTTTAAGGAAGTGGCTCTCGTTAATAAAAAGAAAAGGATCATTGAGGCTTTTTGGGCAGTAGAGGCATGTTTAGGGTTGGTTTTATTACTATCCATCCCTGAGCCAGAGTTTTTAACCCCGTTTAACGCCTTAATTGTGTTATTTATGTGCCTTTTTGTCGCTCCCTACCTCCTAGCAAAACAAGACAAAATAATTCCTGCCACTAACCTGATTATTATCATTTCTACCTTTTTGTTACTTTCATTTGTTTGGCAAAATAGCGGTCTAAATGACGAAGTCATGTTGGTGTTTCCATTAATTACCGCCTTTTCTATCCTGTTTGGCTCAATCAAACTTCTAAGAGTGATTCTTTTAATAATGGTCATTAACATTATTCTACTTGGAGTCTTAAACGAGTATGAAATAGTAAATCACGTGCCACCTAAAGGGGGGTTATTAACCGCTTCCTTCACCCTGCTCATTTTTGTTTTGATCACTTTTACCTTAGGTAAATTCGGTACAGATTTAGCGAATGCACTCAGCCATTTAAATAGTCACCAAAACAAATTGGAAGAAAATGTCGCAGAAAGAACAAAGGAACTCGAAGCAAAAATAGTTGAACTTAATATCGCCCATAAACAATTAAGTGAGGCTGAAAAAATGGCTTCACTGGGGCGGTTAGTCGCAGGTATTTCTCATGAAATAAATACTCCGGTAGGAATAGCAGTAACCGCTGCGAGTCATTTACAAGATAAAACCAAGGAAATCAAAAATAATGTAGCTCTGGGAAATATAAGAAAATCAGAACTTGATCAATTCATCGAAACCTCAATTCAAAGTAGCGCCCTAATTGATACAAACTTAAGACGTGCTGCCGATTTGATTGGTGATTTTAAAAACCTTGCAGTGCTTAACACTGCCAGTCGTCGTAGTGTATTTATATTAAAAACTAGCCTTGAAGAAATAGTTGCATCAGTTCAACCTGCGCTAGAAGAAGCTCAAGTAAACCTCATACTAAACTGTGACGAAAATATAGAAATTTTTCACGACCAAGGAGCCTTGGCTCAAATTTTAGTTAACTTGATCACTAACAGCTGTATTCATGGTCTTGCCAATACACAAAATGCCAATATCACTTTAAATATCTGTCTACAAAACGAAAATGTAAATATCGTATATTCAGACAACGGCGTGGGTTTAACGGACGAAGTAGCGGAAAAAATATTTGAACCTTTTTATACCACTAAACGTAATAAGGGCGGTACAGGACTAGGCATGAACATTGTTTATAATTTAATTAAACAAACCTTACTTGGCTCTATCAAAATATCCAAGAACAAACCATCAGGTGTTATTTTTGATATTTGTTTTCCACAAAAGGCGCCTCAATAAATTAGGGGTTTTACATCAGTCCGCAGAGTTTATTAACGCTTAGACAAAAATAAACGAATTATAAGCCAACATTTTTAAGTAACCTTAATAACTCTTGCTCAAATTTTTGTTGCCACTTTTGTTTTTCTTTAGCCACTATGCCTTGTAAAAGCGGCGTAATGTTTACTCTAAGGCCTTCGCAATCTAAAAATGATTGAGGAACTGGCACAGATATCTCGATATTTGCTCGACTATTTTGAGGTTCAATCAAAGGCTCTACATCAAACCTTGACTCACTCAATATGGTACTTGTGCAGTTTACTTTAACCCTTTTTCCTAAAAACGCTTGGTCGACTTGCGCATTTATTTTAACTTTTATGGGAACAGTTAAACTCAAAAACCTGTGCGTACTGGAAAAAACTGCTTTGCCCTTTTTTTCAACCGTCAAATCATAAATGCCTAATTGCCAAGCTTTATCTTTTTCAGTGTACAAAACCTGCGGTAGATGGCTTTCTACAAGAGCGACAATTAAGTCATCAGTTATGCTCTTTGCATGACTATCAATCGTGTTAAACAACAATAAAAATAACGTTCCAATGACTTTTATTTTCACCATATAATTTTTAAAAAACCTTAATTCAATTTCACTAAATATCGACTAAGGGAAGATTCTACATAGAATTTAATGTCCACTAAACCATTGCGTACAGAAACATGGATATAACTTTCAAAACCTTTGGTTGTAGTCGATAAGTTTTTATATTCTTGCAATGCTAACCGTTTGTTTTTCGCATACGAAATAGAAAAGTCGACAAGTTCCTGAGAGCAAGCTAAAGCATTATAATTAGGTGTTAACCATTCCGATACATCAAGAATCCATTTATCTTGATTCAGCCCCCGAGTAATACGTTCACCACTGTTAATTAATCCACGACTACGCCATCCCATTTGATCAAAATAAAGATTAAATTCTATATTATTTGGCATGTTAACTCGGCTACATTGTTCTTCAATTAGGCTTATCAACTTCTGTGTTTCTTGAAGCATGTAGCTGTCTATTTTATTTAATGGCTTATGAAACTTAGTAAGCTTTCCACTTTGATTACTAAGTTGAGGGAATAACTTTTCAAGTACAGCACTGTTCGCCTTAACGCTTTGAGTGTGTTTAAAAACGGCTAAATTCGGTGTAATAGGCACTTTAATTTCTAATAAAGCTATATCTGGCACACATATCCCCTTTGTCAAAATACTGATATCAAAATCTTTCTATCAAAATATTAAAAGCAGGATTTACGCCAAGGATAAATTCATCTTAAAATTCAATAAGATAAAAAAATTAACATGAAAATATTAAGCTACGACGAATAATTGACGTTTGTCACGACTAATCTAGACTGAAAATTGATTAAACCGCTAAAATAGAGCAATATTCGATACACTCTCGAACAAGAGTTAGCATTTGATTTTAAAAAAGAGAATCAATTATTAATATTCAAACTCAACTTAATAAAGCACATTCAATTTCCTACACTAGGCTTATTAGCCTATTGCTAATTAGTTTGATCTCAATTAAATCGTTTGCCGCCCCTAATCCACTCGTTTTATCTAGAACCTTATTAGGTGAAACCTTTACTTGCGCTCACGATGCATTAATTCAGGCTTATAAAAACCTTGATATCGAGGTTAACTTCTTAACGCTACCTAATAAACGTGGCCTAAGAATGGCAAATTCTGGAGAGATAGATGGAGAAATGTTAAGGGTGGCTGATACTGAAATACACCACCCTAACTTAATTCAAGTTCCAGTGCCTATTTGTAGTATTGAATCGATATTGGTTGCCAACGAACGAGTGATGGCAACCACATATGAAGACTTAAAAAAATACAGATTTGGTATCACCATAGGTTATGTAGATCAGGAAAACCTTGTGGAAAAATATCAACTTAACGCCACTAGGGTGATTAAAAATAACACTTTACTGGAAATGTTAATGCGTGATCGTGTTGACGTCATTTTTTTAACCAAACTTGAATCAAAATATATTATTTCCAAATCCCGCAATACTAAACTAAAAGTCTTACAAGGCTTTGAAAGAGAGATGTTGCTGTATCACTACCTTCACAAAAAGCATAAAGCCTTAGTACCTCAAATAACTAACGCCTTACAAGCGTTAACTAAAGCTGGAAAAGTTAAACTACAAAATAGAACGCTACGTCCCATTGCAACACATTGATCTCAGGAAAGTTAACGACAAATGAAAGCTAAAGCCGTCGATATAAATTGTGATTTGGGCGAAGGCAAAACTATTGAAGATTGCCAGCAAGATGCACTTTTAATGCCCTTCATATCTAGATGTAACATAGCTTGCGGTGGACATGCGGGTAATCGCGACACTATGGCTCAAACCTTAAAACAAGCGTTAGATCACGAGTTAATTTGTGGTGCTCACCCTGGCTACCCTGATCCAGATAACTTTGGCCGCGTTTCTTTAAATATACCTGTTGATGATTTACTAACTAGTGTGACCAGCCAAATACAAACATTACTCACCTTAGCTAAGTCTTTAGGCCAACCTCTTAGCCATATTAAGTTACACGGCGCTTTATACAATGATGCAGAAAAATCAGCCAAACTGGCTGACGCATTGTGCCAAGAGTTCGCATCTAGATTTAATCATTTGAGCTTGATTGGTTTAAGTAAAGGCCAAATGGAAAGAGCCGCGGCACAACATAAACTATCATTTCTACGAGAAGGGTTTATCGATAGAGCTTATTTATCTAATGGCCAACTAGCACCAAGAGTACTTGCTGGTTCAGTCTATCAAGAGTCTAAAACCTGTATTCAACAAGCTTTATCAATGATAGCTAGAAAACCAATCAACACTCTGCCTCAAGACAATACTAAGCAAGATTCAGTGTTAATCGAAGCCGATACTTTTTGTCTACATGGCGACTCTCCGATTGCATACTCTTTAGCGAAAAAATTACACCAACAACTAAGTGACACGGGTTATAAAATAGCATGACTCAAGGTAACTACCAGTTAGTCACTAATGGTGATAGTGGCATTACTATCCTATTCAAACAGGAAATTAGCCAACTGTTGTCTAGACGAATTAGTGCATTAGCTAAGCTATGTGAGCAGGAGTTTGCGGCGCAATTAAGCCAAGTCATTCCCGCGTATCAAAGTCTAACCTTGTGTTATCTACCAGATAAAATTAGCTTCAAAGTATTATGGGACAAACTTGAGTTAATGTTACAAAACCCAATAGAAATTGACCGGACTCAATCTCGCAAAATAGTCATACCAGTATGTTACGAGTCGGCATTTTCATTAGATATGCACACAGTCACACAACATACTCAACTGACACGTGACGAAATCATTCAAAAACACACTCAAACTGAATACTTTGTACATATGTTAGGCTTTTCCCCCGGTTTTTTATATTTAGGCGGAATGTCCGACGAACTTAGTTGTCCACGAAAGTCCTCTCCCGATTTAAAAGTACCTGCGGGCAGTGTTGGTATTGGCGGAGCTCAAACAGGTATTTACCCACATACGTCGCCCGGAGGTTGGCAGATTATTGGACAGACTCCTTTTACGCTATTCGACATAAACAGAGCACAGCCTTGCATTGCCCAAGCACTCGACGTAGTCATTTTTGAATCAATAACTGGATCACAATACCAAGAATTAAAACGAGAACATTCTTGAGTATTCAGTGTATCAAGCCTGGAATGCAAACTTCACTTCAAGACATAGGTCGAGTCAAGTTAATGCATTGGGGAATTGCAAATACCGGTGCCATGGATAGATTATCTATGGTGTTAGCTAATAAGATCATTGCTAATCCAGATAATCACCCTGTATTAGAGATATGTTTAATTGGTCCCTCACTGCTATTCAGTCAAGCCATGTCTATCGCCATTTGTGGAGCAGAATTTAAAGTAGTCCTTGAAAATGACAAGGGCAGTCACGTCATATCGAATAACCAAAATATCAAAATATCAGCGGGTGACAAACTTATTTTTGGAAAACGGCTACAAGGTGCGAGAGCTTATTTAGCTTTTTCAGGAAAAGTGAACCTAACTAAAACCTTCAATAGTTTTTCAACCCATTTTCAAGCTCAATTTGGTGGTTATCATGGCCGAGCGTTAAACATACATGATGTAATTGATATGTACGATTGTGAAGTTCGAACTGAACAAACAATAGCTCCATTACCTTCATCAGCCTTGTTAACTGCACCACAATATTCTGGAAAATATATACTACGTTGTACCAGCAGTGTCGAAACTAACCTATTCAAGCAGCACCAAATAAATAGCTTTTACTCAACAAAGTATACCGTTAGCAGCGCATCAAACAGAATGGGACTACGTTTAGAAGGTGAATCACTAGAAAGCTTAGCCATACCCGATATAACATCAAGCGGACTATTGACTGGTAGCATTCAAATTCCACCTAATGGTTTACCCATAATCTCCAGTGTAGATGGCCAGACTATTGGTGGATATCCGCGTATAGCCAACGTGATTAGTGCAGACCAATTTACCCTTGGCCAACTGGTTGCTGGCGACCAAATTCAGTTTATAAACGTGAACGTCGAACAAGCACACAAGTTGTTAAAACAACAAAGATCATGGCTAGATACTCTAATACCACATGTGGAATAAGCTAATTGGACTAAAGTTCTACTATTTAAACAAAGGCCTAGATTGCTTTTTAGTAACCAGTTAAATACACTTAATCACTTCGCCGTAATACTTTAATTCTTGGTCATGTTAAAACGTATTTGTATAATATTAATCTGCTTTATCGCTCTTCTGGCGAATCCTCTACAAGCTAAAGACATTATTTTTTATGGCGGCGATAAGAATAGTTATAACCATCAAATTTTACACCATGCCCTTTCTTACCAGCAGCACACAAATTACTTAGTAAAAACATATACCGGATACGCACCAAAACAACGAGCTTATCTTAATCTTTCGAATCAGGAAGAAATTGATGTGGTTTTTGGTGGTGCAACTATCGAACGAGAACAATTAAATCATGCGATTAGGATCCCCTTATTGAAAGGTTTAAATGGCTGGCGTATTCCTTTAGTCAACAAAAAAAATGGAAATATATTTAAAAATCTATCTTCCACTGAAGAATTCAAACAATTACTCGCAGGCCAGTTTCACTTATGGAGTGATGTCGTCGTTTTACAAAGTAATAATATACGAGTACATAAAGCAACTAACGTGAAAGGCATGTACCAAATGTTACATAAAGGGAGGTTTGACTATTTTCCTCGATCAATATTAGAAGTTTGGTCCGACATGGAAAGACATAAACAACTGGATATAATGGTTGAGCAACATACGTTGATTCATTACCCCTCCGCCTATTACTTTTATGTTAATTATCAAGATGTACGTCTAATAAAAGACATCACTTCTGGATTAGAATCCGCTATCAAAGACGGCAGTTTTGATAAATTATTCAATCAACATTATGGCGAGCAGATTAATAAGGTTAAACAAACCCTTCGTAAAACATATCAATTAACCAACCCTCACTTACCGCCTAAGACTCCCTTATCGCGAAAAGAGTTGTGGTTAGATCTAAATATGCATCCAACCACATAATCAACTGTTAAAACGACTAAACTAACGCTTGTTGATCGATCTCATTTTCAACTAACAAATGATTTAATGCCGAAACAATAAAAGCGGTCGTTTCTTGTGGCGCTCGCTCATAAAAGCGAGTCCAAGCGTCAGTTTTACGCTCAGCATAATTAGCTTGCTGCCCCGGATGCGTTTCTAGATAAGCTAACATCACTGCATGTCCAATGGTAACGTCAACCACTATGGCTTCATCAATAATTAAACCACTATTTTGCTCAAAGAAACTTGCGATGACATTCAAGGCTTCAACCGTTAATTGACGATACTCCGCTGAATGAATGTTGTTCAACATGTGTTCGGTTAATAAGGCAAAAGCTGTTTCACCAGGCGTCATATCACTTAACACTAAGTCGCTCATAAGCCTGTTACGTTTGTCCATTTTATTACCAATCACCAATCCTGTAGTGTGATGTAATATCAACCAAATTCGGTCGTTAAAATCGGCAGATCTGCGGTCAATAATACCTTGGTGTTGTCTCCATGCTAACCAACCATCAGTAGGCTCAGATAACTGTTCTAGTCCTAAATCTTGCTTCCAGCTCAATTTTCCATAACTTCCTTTTGCATGAAGTTTTTCAACGCTTTGAGGTAAATCTAACAGAGACTGATAATTCTGCAGCACGGCTTCAATGCGCTGCTGAATAGCCGAAGGAGACATTGCCATGAGAGAGTCATATGCAAGGTCCGCAGGCACCTTATCCGCACGTACGATTTGGCTGGTCAATAAAGTAATGATGTGACTCACACGTATGGTCAATAACTCACTGAATAACTCGGGTTTAGATTTAATCAACGAACCTAAGCAGAGTAATACTTCCTGCGTTAAAATTTGATCTCTGACATCTTCACGGCAGTAAGAATGAATCATGTTTAATAATTCGTCATCTGCAAGAGGACGGGTAATTAACGAATCATTACTGTATGACCTCCCCACTTGGATAATTTTTTGTGCCACTAACAGCGCGCTCACTGCTAAATCTAAATCACCATCAGTTTTACCTAACAAACCTGATGCTTGGCGTAAAGTAGACCAAGCTTTAAGATCTCCAGCGTTACGATAAACCTCTTCGATTAATTCTCTAATTTGATAATTTTCGCCAACAATATTAAGCGTAAAATTAAGGTCGTGTAAATGAACCAAGCTAGTTAATAAAGCAATCTGTTCATGTATATTTCGACTTACGCCTAACCGAATCACTAAATTATCAGTGTTAGTGTTGAGTCCAATTTCAACACTTTGTGCCTGACTAAGTGGTTTCTGCTCACCTTTGGTAGATAAGCAGCCAAATTGAGAAAATAGACACGCCAATGGTTTGTTTGGTAACGAATAACCATGCAAGTCATCAATCCGTTCTTGGGCAGCCATAGGGCTTAATTGAGCTAATGTGCCTTGTAATACAGGTGTATTATCCACTTCACCAGCTGCTATCTCTTTCATTAATTCAAAGAACGAACTTCGATCCGCATCCAATAAATTCCGAGTCAATAAAACCGTGACAATTGGCCTACCTATTTCAGTCCAATTACGGTGCAAGTAACGTAATTCACTTTTGAAGCGCCTAATTAAAAATTCAAGGTCGTAACTTAGAAAAAACGATTGCTGCGTAAAAGATGGGGTTAAACACAATACTTTGGATTGTTCTAACTTATATATTCGGCTAGTGGTTAAACTTTTTGGCATACGTGCCGTTCTACCACTTAACTCTAAACTACTGCATTGCCCTACTTGCGCATGAACATTAGCAATGTCTTCAGGGCGGCAAACTTTTACTGGAGCAATGTGCTCAATACTTTGACTGTTTACCCCATGACTCGCTAGTTCTTGTTGTAAAGACTCATCTTCAGCTAAAAACACCAATTGCACAACGGGCAAGGCTTTAGGTTTAACTTTACTTCGCCCTAAGGGGTCTAGATCACTGGGTAACAAGAGCTCATCTTGCAACATTTTTCCCAATAGAAATAAACTTTGTGCCCAGACTAATGGCACATTCTCATTGGGTATCCGGTCTTGAGAGCCCGGATTCTCTCGTTCTTTTTCAATATTTTCTTGTGGCACATAATACAGCTCTGGTAGCAATAACTGCCCATCTTGCTCAACCAATACAGCATCTAACTTTTTTCGGTAATGTTTAATTTGTTTTTTATCGTCTCGAAAAATCGCGTCTAAATATAAATAAGAGAAAAATAATGGCCATTCTGACTCAATATGTTCAAATTGTTTCAGCTCTTGTTCTTCGTAATGTAAACGCCCTTCTTCTTCAGGCTCAGTTTGATGACCGTCACGTAAGAATCGTTTTAAACCATAACGTCCTTCTAATTTACCAATAATTTCGTTCCGAACTTTGTCTGACAAAACCCTGTCTGGCACAGCAAAAGCAGGAAAACCCACCACACTTAACAAAGCAGCATCAATTTCTTTAGTGTTGGACTCCCTAGGTAATAAGGCGCTTAAAGTAATATTTGCCTGAGCAATATTGTCTGGAACCACATGAATTACAGAACTTTGGCCTCCTTTAGCCCCGTACAAATTAAAGCCCGATAATGCCTCTAATGCAGCTTTTGCCATGCCCAAAGAACTAGAGTTTAATTCAACACTCCCACTATTGGTTTTTGCACCACGCTCCCAAATACCATAATCAGGGGTACGGTAGGCGCGCTCGATGTAATACACTAAGTTTTGAATAAAACAGACTTCTTCGTTAGTCCAGATTAAATCCAATCCAGAACCAATCATTTGAGTTAAAGTTAATAAAAATACCGACGTTGCATCTATCTGCAAGTGCCCCCATTCATCATCTGCCACCACATTATCACCCGTTGCAGTATCATATTTGGCGTGCAACGAATCCATAGGGCTGCGGCTTTTTTTGAATGCTTCTACTTTAGCTGATTGTGCCATCATTGAGCGCAGTAAGGCTCGCATGAGTTTCACTGTACTTTGCTCTAACTCATGGCCACGACCATTGTCATTATCTAGTTGACGATAAGCTAAGCCTAAGCCCCAAACAGCTAAAATACTGTATACATTGTCTCGTACCCAAGCGTCTTGATAATTTCCATGGACAGTAATGGCTGTACTGGCAGGTAAAAGACCAGAGACAGGATGCTGTTTGTCTAAAATCACAGTCTTAATTTGTTGATAGTAAGTTTCTAGACTGGCCTGTAAATCAAGATTTTTCACTGTTTATCCTTATTATTTACGTCTTATACATTTTGAATACCCAAGACGCGAAAAACGGGTGGAGATGAATTTAATATGCTGAACAACTATCTACCATAATTATGAAAGTTAAGCGAGATACAAGCCATCAAAATTGATAAAAAACCTTTTAATGTTAATGACTTGTTTAAATTAATACTGAGATTTAACAATAAAAATTCACCAGTAATGTTTGTCACCATTTATTCATTAAATTTTCACATTAATGTGCAACGGTTAAAAGTTAGATTGCCAAATGACATAAGGTCGATTTATTTATCAAGATGCGCACTGTTAACCTCGAAAACAATATCACCATTAGTTATCAGGATGCTGGAAAAAAGTCTTCACCAACCATGATTTTAATTATGGGCTTAGGGGCGCAAATGACTATTTGGCCAGACGAACTCTATTTTGGACTGGTAAAAAAAGGCTTCAGAGTGATACGTTTTGATAATCGCGATGTAGGACTATCTAGCCAATTAGACGACTTAGGTAACCCAAACTTGTTTAAAGCTTGGGTTAGTAAACGTTTGCCTATTCATGCAAACACACCATACAAGTTAGAAGATATGGCCAAAGATGTGTTAGCACTTATGTCAAAACTTAAGATAAAAAAAGCCCATTTAGTTGGCGCGTCAATGGGCGGCATGATCGCCCAAATAATCGCAGCTAATCATAAAAAGAAAGTACTTAGTTTAACCTCAATCATGTCTACCACTTCCCATTCATCTTTGTTTGGCACTAATCTAAAAGTATTAATGAAGTTAGCCAAACGTCCGAGAAAGTCTAACCGTGAAGAAGCGATTCGATACAATGTAAAAATGAATCGTTTAATCGGCAGTCCTGCTTACCCCACGGACGAATCGATATTACTTCATAATGCCACTCATAGTATTGATAGAGGTTACCACCCAGCAGGGTTTAAACGTCAACTAGCAGCTATCACAGCTAGCGGTGATAGACGGCATACCATGAAAAACATAAAAGCCCCGACTCTCGTTATACACGGTACTGAGGATCCAATCATTTCAGTGTCTGATGGAAAAACGACCGCAGCTTTAATAAAAAAATCAAAACTAAAAATAGTCGATGGCATGGGCCACGATTTTCCAGCCCTTTTAATGCCTAAGATGACCAATTGGATTGCAAAACATGCCAAAAAATCTGATAAAAAGCGCTTAGATAAAAAACGAAAAAAACAGGCTGCAGGCGATTTAATTAAGACCAGTTAGCTGGCGTTATTTTCAGCAGCAGGCTTAGCCTTTAGTTTGTATTCTCTTAACTCTGGCGGATAGGTATCTCGTAGTATCTCTAAAACAGGGGATTTAAAGTCACGAACATAAAGAATATAAGTTACCCATAGGGTCGCTACGATAAATGCGATAGGGTGTAAAAACCAAGTGGAGGCTGCAATTCCATAATAATATGAACGAATACCTCGATTGAATTCATTACCAGCACAAGAGTTTACTCTAGCCATCCTTTTTGCTGTCTTTACTCGGAATTCTTCTGATGGCATATTCTCTTCATAAGGACTGCCTCCAATCAAAATACATAAAAAATTGAACTGTCTGAGTGACCAAGTGAACTTAAAATAAGCATTCACAAAAATGAATATCAGTAGTATTAATTTTAATTCGATCAATCCACTCGTCACCACTTGAGCAAAAGGCATATCTTCTGAAAAGCTCAGCAGACGGTCTACTGAACCAACCAAGGCAAACAAACCTGCAATAATGTAAATTGTCGTGGAGGCATAAAATGACACACTGGACATTAGATTGTTTACCAAGCCAGCACAGGCAACAGGGATTTCTCTTGCCGCCGACTCCATAGCCCACTGCAGTCGATATTCGTGGGTAATGCCAATCAGTCCTTTTCGACCCATTGCCCCACGCTCAAATACGTAACGGTATCCCATCCAACAACTTAAAAACAAAATCACACCGGCATAATCAACCAAGGACAATAGCGCAAGTGTATTTTTTAGTTCTTCCATCTTGGGAATACCTTAACTTGTTAAAACTTAGAAACAACATTCTACCTTGATTTAATCACATCACCAGCAGATAAAATCAAGCCCAAACAAGCCAATTCTAAATCAAAGATTAAATACCAATGCATTTAACCTGAACTAGGAATAAGAAGACTCGTATAAGATCAGGTTATTTACTTCAATATTTTTTGCAGTGCTTGTGAAAACGAAGCATGAGAAATACCACCATGATTTACATCGTAACTTATAGCTTCTATTTTAATCCCTTTTATCTCTTTAGATTTTAGCCAGCTAGCAAATTTCATTACAGCTTTGTTATTCCCCCTTTTTGCAGCGCCAGTTAAAAGTAAATTTACCTGTGTACTGCTGCCAGATGTCGCAAATTCATTAATGCGCTTTTGCAAATGTTTAGTTTGGTATTGCACGCTAGGATCAAAAGATAATATATGCCTAAACATAGTCGGAGAATTATCCTTCGAAAACAAAACCGCTAACGCCAACAATCCACCAAAAGAGGCGCCTTGTAAGGTTCTATTTTGCGAGTCGACTCTAAACTCACTCTCAATGTTCGGGAAAAACTCCGTAGATAAAAACTGTAAATACCTGTCTACACCAGGAAAAGTATAATCAATACGCCTACGCTTGCTTCGTCTCGGGCCTTCTTCAATACCAACAATAATAATTTGCGCCTGACTTTTTTCTGCATCTTGTACAAACTTATTAAACACCCATTGGGCATCAGTCGCATAGATGATTGGAAAACGTTTATCACTTTGTTTACTGTAACCAGACGGTAAATAAACATGATAGGGGTAAGTCACACCTGTCACTGTGGATGTAAAACTTTTATTGTAAAAAATCTGACCTTGGGTTTCTTTTATCGGATATTCAATTGCCATTTTTTTCGCGGCAAAAATATCTGAACTAAAACTCAATAAACATACAAGCCAAATACCCAGTAATTCCTTTTTCATATACTCACTGTTCCATTCATCTTAATTAAGAAACTTACCTTATCTTCGATTCAACACATTTTCTATATAAAAAAAGGTAATCACATGTAATTACACCAATAAAAGAATATATTACTTAGACAAAGCACTCAGTCTGCCTAATAATAGAATATACCTAGTTGATGGAATTTAACCTTTATGCCAATCACCTTTACCAGCGCTGAAAAAGCAATTCTACAAGATGTCGCTATTCCTCCTCGCCCCCAAGCACTCATTGACATATCAGCAGAAGCTAAGAAGAACGAACCAGACGTCAGCGTTATTGCAAAAATAATCAGCTCCGATATCAGTATTTCGTCTTCGGTGTTACAGGTAGTGAATTCAGCAGCCTTTAGTCGCGGAAAAGAAATCACCTCGATTCAACAAGCCGTCATGACACTGGGATTTAAACGAGTGTTACCACTGGTTAAATCTGTGGCACTAAAAAGCTCAATGGCTCAAAATGATCAACTCGATCTGTTTTGGCAACAAGCAAGTTTAGTGGCTACCGCTTGTTCTAAGATTGCCCAAGCATTAGGTAAAACAAAGTTAGTTGACCATGTCTATATGC
Organism: Paraglaciecola sp.; assembly: GCF_051252315.1. GTDB lineage: Bacteria > Pseudomonadota > Gammaproteobacteria > Enterobacterales > Alteromonadaceae > Paraglaciecola. Next base: position 35,723 of record NZ_JBPOFP010000025.1, read on the forward strand.
TTGGTTTGTTTCACAACGCTGGTATTCCAATCATGTTGCTTGAGTTTCCAAGTTATAGCGAATTACTTCAACAAGCAGAAACCACAGGTTGGTCTAAGTTTACAGATTTAGAACGAGATAAATTTGGCGCGTCTCATACCACTATTAGTACAATGTTGGGACAAAAGTGGACCTTGCCCGCCGTGATGTCAGAAGTGATCTACAATCAACACGATATAGAAGGCATTTTTGAAAGTGGGGAAATTTCAGCAACTGGGTTGGAGTTGCTTTCCATATTAAAAATCGCACGCTACGCAGTATTTAAAAAAACAACTGGTGAAACCGAAAACGAAGAATGGCAACTGGTTACAGAATCAATTCAGGAATTTCTAGGAGTTGAAGATGTCGATCTAGAAAACATCATAGATGATGTATTAGAAGACCTAAATTAGTCAGTCACAGGTAGTGAAGCCTGCTAAGAGGTATAAAACCTTTTTAAGCTGAGTTTATCGAAATAACGACACTGCCTATTCTTTCTTCTGCTTCGACTTTTCGATGGGCTTCTGCAACTTGTTCCATGGGATAAACAATATCCACAACAGATGATATTTCCTCAGCTTCTAGCATATCTTTTAAAGTTGATAACTCTTCAGTTTTTTCGCCAGCAAAAGAAAACATTACTATTTTGTTCGAATACCGAGTAGTGATGACTGACCTGAACATGTCCGACAAACGTGGGTTAGCCAATAAATATCGGCCATTAGGTTTTAATGCTTTAATAGAAGCTGAATAGGGGACCCCTGCAACCATATTAAAAATAACATCGTATTGCTGTGCGCTTTGGGTGAAGTCTTGCTTGGTATAATCAACAAACTCATCAGCCCCAATTTCCCTCAACATATTTTCTTTTATTCCACTATCCACAGCGGTAACAATGGCACCCATTGACTTCGCTATTTGTACAGCAAAGGTGCCTATACTTCCTCCAGCGCCATTTATTAATACTTTTTCTCCTTTTTTAAGCTTAGCGCGCCTTAAATAATGTAAAGCGTTTAAACCTCCTAAAGGGACTGCCGCAGCATTTTCGAAACTCAAATTAACTGGCTTTGGGAGTAATGTGCTGGAGTCAGAAATAACTAGATATTCGGCGTACGCTCCCATGCCAAAACCGGCACAACCAAATACCTCTTCTCCTACCTGAAAAGCCTTTACATTTTTACCCACAGATTCAATTTGTCCTGAGAAATAACCACCTAATACCTGTTTTTTCGGTTTAGTAACCCCCAAAGCTATCCGTAAGGGCAGCCAAAACCATTGTACTGGAAAGCGAAAACTACGAAGTTCACAATCAGCCTTAGTGACTTCAACGGCCTTAATTCTCACTAAAACGTCATTAGGCTCAAATGCAGGTTTTGCTATTTGCTTCACTTTTAAGACATCTGGCGTGCCGTATTTCGTATAAATAATTGCTTTCATCACTTTCTAGTCACATGTTAATCATGGTAACGGCGGATCAAGCCAACTTTATCGCCATCCATTTCTAAAATCTCAGTTATCATCATAGCCCAAGGAGAAACCGTGTTTTGTTCTTTATTAACGTAAACTGCTGATTGTTTAAAACGGATTAATATTGCCGTTGTATTAAACACTCTTATTTCTTCGATCGTCGCTTTAAACTCAGTATTTTTTCCCATCATGGCAGACATGCTTTCTTTAAATTTATCTTTGCCACCTTTATGACGACTATCGTCAGAATTGAACGGAATATGTATGGTTCCTACATCATCGGTTAAATAATCCAGATACTGCTCTAAGTCAGCCGCTTTGGCATCAACCTGCTGAGTAGCAACAAAAGCCTTAAAATAATCTTTGGCAAATTGATTTAAATCCATATCTTTTGCTGACACATTAATTGACATTAATATTGTTAGCATAACCACAGCCCACTTTTTCATACACGTTCCTAGTTAAATTAAAAAGTTGTTGTGTATATTCGAACATTGCCCCTGGATTTTTAAAACAGTATTTACCTCTAATAATCTACCGTTCGACTTGTATATAGATGCAATCCATACCAAAAACAAAAAAGGCCTCAATCGAGGCCTTTTTTATCAAAAAGATTAAGTAGACTTATCTACTTAATCTTTCTTCTGATTAATTTTTTTAGCTTTCAACCAGCTGACACCTTTAAACACAACCAAAGCTAACAAAGCGTAAAAAGCAATGTGGTAAGCAATGTGGCTTTCGCCCAATGCATGGTCTTGGTGAGCAAAAGCTTGTGAACTTAATAAAACACTGCAAATCAATAAAATAAATTTCATAACATTATCCTCAAATGGAGTTTTCACTCTTTAAAAATGGTTAAACCTTCAGCATGCCTTCGGTTTCAATAAAACTAATAATTTCTGCCAAACCTTGTTTGGTTTTCATATTACTGAAAATAAACGGTTTGTCGCCACGCATTTTTTTACTATCTCTGTCCATCACTTCAAGTGACGCACCTACTAGTTCTGCCACGTCTATTTTATTAATAATAAGTAAGTCAGACTTAGTAATGCCTGGGCCTCCTTTACGCGGGATCTTGTCGCCAGCAGACACATCAATCACATAAATGGTTAAGTCAGATAACTCCGGGCTAAATGTAGCACTTAAGTTATCACCACCACTTTCAACTAAAACAAAGTCTAAATCAGCATGACGTGATTGTAATTCGTCTATAGCAGCTAAGTTCATGGAAGCATCTTCACGAATTGCGGTGTGTGGGCAACCACCGGTTTCTACGCCCATAATACGGTCTTGCTCTAAGGCTTGGTGACGGGTTAAAAACTCAGCGTCTTCACGGGTGTATATGTCGTTAGTCACAACGGCAATGTTATATTTATCTCGTAAAGCTAAACATAACTCGCGCAGTAATGCGGTTTTGCCTGAACCAACGGGTCCACCGACACCAATTCGTAATATTTGTTTTTTCTTCATGTTATTCCACATCTATTCTTTAAAATCTTGGTTATTTCGTTCTTAGTTGTTTCGTTCTTAGTTAGTAAGAAAAGAACGCCAGAACTAAGAGCGAAACAACCGGGTATATTGGTTTTCATGCCAGGCACTAGCCATGGCTAAATGAGGCAAGCTTGCCCCTATTTCATCATCAGCCACTAAGTTTGCGGCACTGACAACGGCTTCAACTTTTTCGGACAAATCATACAGCAAATTTTGCGCCTGAGTTTGTCCCAAGGGCACTATTTTAGTGGCTGCTGCCACTTGGTTGTCTATGTAAGTCCAACAATATCCGCTTTGGGCAGACAATAGATCCAAATCAAAGGTAAAAGCCGCAATAGCAAAAGCACTGACAAAACTCATATCTTGAATTTGTAATAAAACCTGTTGTTTGTCGGTGGGTAAATTGTCTAATTGATTTAACAAGCGTACTAACGCTTTACCCATAGCCACATCAGCCATGTGTAACTCGTAACTTTCGCGGCTAGCCAAAATTAACTCATTCCAATGGTTAAATTGCTCTTCTTGGCCTTCAATCAAGGCACTATATAAACGTTTAAGTACCGCCAAATCAGTTTGCGCTAACGCTACAGACAAGTTTAATTCAATCCAACTTTGGGTAGTGTCGACGTTAGTCACCCAATCGTTCTCAACGGCATACTCTAAGCCTTGAGAAAACGAAAAGCCGCCCACCGGTAAGTTTGCACTACATAATTGTAGTAACCGATTAAGCTTCAGAGCTTGAGGAGTATTAGTGCTCATGACCATGGTTCTTTTCACCAGATGAGTGACTATGAGAATGCCCGTGCCCGTGAGAATGCCCACCTTTACCATAGGCGCCGTTTTCAGGTTCAAAAATGGCTGGGGTGTGGTCGACAATTAATCCATATTGTTCGGTTAGTTCGGCCAATACGTGATCAGGTTTAAAACGCACCCACAATTCCCCCACTTGTAACACAGTGTGGCGGTTACCTAAGTGATAACAAACCTTGCTAAAAGTTAACCAGTCAGTAGCCGTGGCTGTATTTACAGGTTCAGCTTGGCCTAATACTTCGATTAGTTTTCCACATTCTGTTTTGAGCACTTCTCCCACTAAAAGTGGATGACCTCTCTCAACAAATATTCCAATGCTTTCACCTTGATCGGTTTGACCTTTAATCCGCGCTTTTTTACGGGTGTCATGATCTAAAGTGATCGACCCATCAATTGGGTCGTGGGTATGACTTAAACGTTCGTATGCTTGTAGCATCTTCTATCTAATTCCTAACTTTAAAATAACGTATACAATTGCGCGAGAGGAAGAGACGTTGCAGGCTCACAAGTCAATAGTTCACCATCAGCGCGCACCTCATAAGTTTGAGCATCCACTTCTATTTTGGGTTGCCAACTGTTGTGGATCATGTCGTCTTTACCAATATTACGGGTGTTTTTACAAGCAGCGACTTTTCGAGTCATACCAATTTTTTCAGGCACACCTTTGTCGATTGAAGCTTGAGACATGAAGGTATATGACGTTTGAGCAGAAGCACTACCATAAGAGCCAAACATAGGTCTGTAATACACGGGTTGTGGCGTAGGTATCGACGCATTAGCATCACCCATAGGCGCTGCTGCAATAAAACCACCTTTGATGATCATCGACGGTTTGATACCAAAAAATGCAGGTTTCCATAACACTAAGTCTGCTAATTTCCCCACTTCAATCGAACCGACTTCGTGACTAACGCCATGACTAATTGCCGGGTTAATTGTGTATTTCGCCACATAACGTTTAAGCCTAAAGTTATCGTTACGTTCGGTATCAGGCGCAAGTGGCCCCCGTTGTTGTTTCATTTTATGGGCGGTTTGCCATGTACGGGTAATCATTTCCCCCACGCGCCCCATTGCTTGTGAGTCAGAAGCAATCATACTAATTGCACCTAAGTCATGCATGATGTCTTCAGCCGCAATACTTTCTTTACGAATACGAGAATCAGCAAATGCCACATCTTCAGGGATATTCGGATCTAAGTGGTGACACACCATCAACATATCTAAATGTTCATCTATGGTGTTGATCGTATACGGACGAGTTGGATTGGTTGAAGATGGCAATACATTAGACTCACCACAAGCACGGATAATATCAGGAGAGTGTCCGCCCCCTGCACCTTCAGTGTGATAAGTATGAATTGTGCGGCCTTTAAATGCCCCAATGGTATCTTCAACAAAACCCGATTCATTTAGCGTATCGGTATGAATAGCCACCTGAACGTCATACCGTTCCGCTACCGACAAACAATTATCAATGGCTGCGGGGGTTGTGCCCCAATCTTCATGGAGTTTTAAGCCACACACACCGGCTTCGATTTGTTCTTCAATTGCGAGAGGTAAACTGGCGTTACCTTTTCCTAAAAATCCAAAGTTCATAGGAAAATCATTGGTAGCTTGCAACATTTTATGAATATTCCAAGGTCCCGGCGTACAGGTCGTTGCGTTAGTCCCGGTTGCAGGACCAGTGCCTCCACCTATCATAGTGGTGACTCCAGACATTAAAGCTTCGTCGATTTGTTGCGGGCAAATAAAATGAATGTGAGCATCTATGCCACCAGCCGTTAAAATTTGACCTTCTCCTGCAATAACCTCTGTGCCAGGGCCAACTTCAATATCGATATTGTCTTGAATGTCTGGATTACCGGCTTTACCAATAATAGCAATACGTCCGTCTTTTACGCCAACATCGGCTTTAATGATACCCCAGTGATCTAAAATGGTGGCATTAGTGATCACCAAATCAACGGTTTCAAAACATGATGCTTGGCTTTGCCCCATGCCATCACGGATGACTTTACCACCGCCAAACTTCACTTCTTCCCCGTACTCGGTGAAATCTTTTTCAACTTCGAGCCATAAATCGGTATCACCTAAGCGAACACGGTCGCCTACTGTAGGACCAAACATGTGTGCATAAGCGTGTTTATCAATACTAGCCATTATTTTAAATCTCCTTGAACTAAGCCACGGAAGCCGAACACTCGGCCTTTTCCGGCGTATTCAACAAGTGTCACTTCTCTTTCTTGTCCGGGTTCAAAACGCACGGCTGTGCCAGAGGTGATGTCTAACCTAAATCCTTTACACGCTTCGCGGTCAAAATGTAACGCACCGTTTACTTCATAAAAATGATAATGAGAACCCACTTGAATGGGTCTGTCGCCGCTGTTTGCGACTGTCACTTTAATCGTGTCACGGCCTACATTTAGGGCGTGTTCACCACCGTCTGTTTTAATTTCACCTGGGATCATGCTGCTTCCTTAAAAAGTCTGTCTTCAACACTTAGGGTTATGTGATCGGGTTATGAACAGTCACCAACTTAGTGCCGTCAGGAAATGTTGCTTCAACTTGTACTTCAGCTAAAAGCTCTGGCACGCCTTCCATCACCTGTTCTCGACTTAACAAAGTGCGGCCGTAATCCATCATTTCAGCTACCGTTTTACCGTCACGTGCGCCTTCCATAATTTCCATAGAAATATACGCCATGGATTCAGGGTAATTTAATTTCACGCCACGTTTTAAACGTCTTTCAGCTAATAATGCTGCCGTGAATAAAAGTAACTTGTCTTTTTCTCTTGGTAATAAATCCATAATTTCCTGCTCTTTTCTAGGCTGTTTTTCTAAGCTCTTTTTCTAAGCTAAATGGTGGCCAATTAGGTATGCCAAATACGTGGCACTATGCCTTGTTTTTTTACATACAAAGGGCGTATTTCTTGCCACAACAATATAAATATTTGTTTACATTGCTCAGCATGTTGCCCTAAATATCGCACAATCAACAATTCCTTGATATGTGTGACACTAACTTGTTGAGTGAAGCCTTGCTGTTCAATCACTTCTCTTAGTTTATCAATGAGCTCAACCTGTTGAGATTGATCCACTAAATGAGAAGGTGCATAAGCCAAAAATGTGGCAAACACGGTATTACTTGCAAGCCCAGCCATATGGTTTTGTAAATTATTTTCAGGGCTGATCACAATTCTATCGTGATACAACAATTTATTGTCGCAAATCACTTGATTAAGTTGACTAAACTTTCCTTGTTCAAAAGGTTGTTCCGAACTGGGCAAACCTAAACAACTAATATCCCATCCCAAATAAACACTGTCAGATTTTAGTTTAACAATGACCTGATTAATGCCTTGAGCACCATCATAAACAATGGTTTCTAGAGGGAAGTGTTCGCATTTTGCATTAGGTGCCAAATCAATATGAGTGATTTGTTTTTGTTCTGGATTACCAATTTCAACATCATGTCGCGCACGATAAAAGCGGTTGGCCCCTGGTGTTGTTACCAACACATGAGCCTGCTCAGGTAGATTTAAATCAACATGTAATTCATCACCCGACACTATGCCCGCCGGTGGGTGCAATAAATAAACATGAGCGCAATCTCGGCCTTCTGGATAAAAAGCCTTTTGTATTGAAAGCGGCCCAGTTCTTTGGGTGCGAGATAACTGGGTACCATAGTCTGAATGACTAAAGGTTAAACCTAACCTGGCTAACCAAGTACGTTTGATTGTTTGGGTTAGGTTCATTTAATTAACACTTAATGATATTTGTTTATACACGGCTAATCCGCTTTTTATTATACAGCCACTTTTTATACAGCTAAGTATTGGCCTACCAACTCATCGGTTAATTGTGCCATGGGACCAGAAGACATAACATGCCCTTTTTCCATTAATATAAATTCTTCACCAATAGCACGAGCAAAAGGCAACTTTTGTTCAACCAAAATAATGGTCATACCTTGCTCTTTATTTAGCTTAAGTAATACATCACGGATTAATTGCACTATGTTAGGTTGGATCCCTTCATTAGGTTCATCCAAAATTAACACCTCTGGATTTAACACCAAGGCACGGGCTATGGCTAACTGTTGCTGCTGACCACCAGACAAATCACCACCACGTCTGTGTATCATTTCCTTTAAAACAGGAAACAGTTCATACACATTTTCAGGGATCGTTTTGCTGGTCTGGCGTTTACAGTTAAGGCTGACTTTTAAGTTTTCTTCAACGGTAAGCTGCGGAAATATATGACGACCTTGTGGCACATAACCTATGCCCATTTCTGGACGAGACTCTACGCTTCGTTTTGCCGCATCTTCACCACAAATATCTAAACTACCGCCACTGATAGGTAACATACCCATGATGACTTTCAACAAGGTGGTTTTACCCACACCGTTTCGGCCCATAATACAAGTACGTGAACCTTTTTTGATATTTAGGTTCATGTCCCAAAGTATTTGAGTGCCGCCGTATCTTTGGTCAACTGATTCTAGTTTTATCATTAACCTTGCTCCTCACCCAAGTACACTTGGATCACTTCTGGATTAGATTGAATTTCTGACATGGTACCTTCGGCTAATACCGAACCTTGGTGCAATACTGTAACCGTACGAGCAATAGAACGAACAAACGCCATATCGTGTTCAACCACGACCACAGAATGATCACCGGCTAACGAGGTTAATAGTTCAGCTGTGCGTTCTGTTTCTTGACCTGTCATCCCCGCTACTGGCTCATCTACCAATAACACACGAGGATCAGCTGCCAATAACATACCAATTTCCAACCACTGTTTTTGACCATGGGATAAACGACCAGCTGGGTAATTACGCTCTTCAACTAAATCAATAGTATGCAATATTTCAGCAATCCTATCGTTTTGTTCACCACTTAGTTTATGGAATAATGCAGACCAAATACCTTTGTTGCCCTTTAAACTTAATTCAATATTTTCGAATACCGATAACTGCTCAAAAACCGTCGGCTTTTGAAACTTACGACCAATACCTGCGTTTGCAATTTCTGACTCATCAAGTTGTAACAAATCCACTTGCTGACCAAAACTTACTTTTCCGGTGTCTGGACGAGTTTTACCGGTAATCACGTCCATTAACGTGGTTTTACCAGCACCGTTCGCACCAATTAAACAACGTAACTCACCGTCGTTGATATATAAGTTCATGTCGTTTAATGCTTTAAAACCATCAAAACTCACACTCACATCTTCCACATATAGGATCACACCGTGACGAGTATCCGGCTGAATATTTTCGGTGGCAGATATCGGCGAACCATTTTTATCGACTATCATGACTTCACCTCCGCAGCATGGTCTTCTGCTTGTTTATCTTGTAACGCTTGGGCGTTGGCCTTTTTGTCTTTTATTTTAGTCATTATTGACGGAACAAACCCAGCAATACCTTTTGGTAACAACAAGGTGACTAATACAAACAAACCACCTAAAGCGAACAACCAAGCTTCGGGCATAATGGCGGTAAAACGGGTTTTGGCATAACTCACCACTATGGCACCAATTAACGCACCGTAGAGTGAATTACGTCCACCTACAGCCACCCAAATCACCATCTCAATTGAGTTAATAGGCGAAAACTCACCTGGATTAATGATACCCACTTGCGGCACATACAATGCACCGGCTAGGCCAGCAATCATGGCTGACGCCACATAAATCCAGACTTTATAATCTTCTGGCTTGTAGCCCACAAAACGAACGCGGTTTTCTGAATCACGAATGGCGGTGACCACGCGGCCCATTCTTGAGTTGACAATAAAATGGCAAATCACGTATGCCACGGCCAACACCAAAGCGGTGGTAATAAACAAACCTAATTTAGTGCTTGGAGATTGTAAAGAGAAGCCTAAAATTTCTTTAAAATCCGTTAAACCATTATTACCACCAAAGCCCATCTCGTTACGGAAAAACGCTAACATCAAGGCATAAGTCACGGCTTGGGTCATGATAGATAAATACACCCCACTCACTCGTGAACGAAAGGCTAACATACCGAATACGTAGGCTAATAAACCAGGGCCAATAAAGACCATAGCCACCATCCACAATACGCTGTCAGAACCAGCCCAATACCAAGGCATTTCAGTCCAGTTTAAGAACACCATAAAGTCAGGTAAATCTGGGTTTCCATAGACACCGCGATCACCAATTTGACGCATTAAGTACATACCCATGGCGTAACCACCTAAGGTGAAAAACGCGCCATGGCCTAGACTCAAAATACCGCAATAGCCCCATACTAAATCAACGGCTAAGGCTAATAATGCATAACACAAATATTTACCAAACAAGCTCACTGTGTAGTCACTCACGTGCAACAAAGAACCTTCAGCAAAAAATACGTTACATACACTCACATAAAAAGTAGCCAATAACAGAACGGCAATCACTACATGTAAATTGCTTAACTTACCCAATACGCCAGTCGCTGATGCGGTTGACGGAACACTCGAAGTATTTGTAGTTGATGAAGTCATTAGTCTGCAGACCTCCCTTTTTGTGGAAACAGGCCTTTAGGACGTTTTTGGATAAATAACACCAAACCGACTAAGACAATAATATTGGCTAATACAGAACCCGTAATTGGCTCTAAGAATTTATTGATTGACCCTAACGACATGGCTGCCACTAAGGTTCCCCATAAATTCCCGACACCACCAAATACGACGACTAAGAAAGAATCTATGATATACGCTTGGCCTAAGTTAGGCCCTACGTTAGTTAACTGACTCAATACTACGCCAGCCACACCAGCAATACCTGATCCTAGCCCAAACGTAATGGCGTCAACCCAATCACTTTTAACACTTAACGCTCTAGCCATATCTCGGTTTTGTGACACCGCTCGAACATGTAAACCTAAAGATGATTTTTTCAATATGAGTAACAAAGCAAAGAACACCATCAACGAAAAGATAATGATGTATAAACGACTGTAAGTTAATGAGAATACTGGGTTAATTTGTAATGAACCGCTCATCCATTCTGGTGATGATACCTGACGGTTTAATGGTGAAAATATTGTTCGGACCAATTGTTGCAAAATCAAACTGATACCAAAAGTAGCCAATAATGTTTCTAAAGGGCGACCTTTTAAGAACCGAATAACACAGCGTTCAATTAAAATCCCTACACTACCCGATACTAAAAATGCCAAAGGCACAGCAATAAATAACGAATATTCTAGTAAGTGAGGAAAGATTAACTGTACAACGTATGTGGTATACGCACCTAACATAATCATTTCACCGTGAGCCATGTTAATCACGCCCATGACACCAAAGGTAATAGCCAAACCAATGGCAGCCAATAACAATACAGAACCTAAACTTAGGCCAAAAAAGATGTTCTCTACTACGCCATAAAATTCACGTTTGCTATCAATGGTATCAAGTGCATCGGTAATGGCTTTAATCAGCGCCAGTTCGCCTTCATCTGTGGTTTTCTTTGGAAGAGCTTCTAACTGGGTGACCAAAGTATTTTTAACGGCAGGCTCTAAACTTTTCTCTAGATTGGCAACGGCTGCAATTTTTTGCTGTACATCACCATTTTTTAGCACCTGAATATCTAAAATCACCTGCATTAAACTTTTTACATCTGAATTTTTTTCAGCACTAATCAACTCTTCAATCAGGCTCAGTGCACTATCGTTTGGCTTATCAATCAGTTGTGTTAGGGCTTGAATACGTACTTCGGGGTTTTCAGCAGTTAGGTCTAACTTGGCTAACAAGCTCCTAATTTGCCCACGTAAACGGTTATTGGTCCGTACTTTTTTAATTTTGCTTTTACTTACGGGGGCTAATTCGGTATTGCCTAGCACATCCGTTAAGTCATATTTTTTATCTTGGTTCGATTGAGCACGAACAATCAGGTTCGAACCTCGCACGTAATATAATTCGCCGTCTAACATATATTGCAATAACGGACGGGTTTGTGGTGTTTTAGTGGCGGCAATCTTTTCTACTAGTGGCGCCATTTTGCTTAATTTAGCTTTGGGCAGTTGCTTGGTTAGCGTAGACAATGTCGAGCTTGGATTAGCTTGATTATTATTGTCTTCAGCCAATGTATGTGAACACATAAATACACTGAACAACGCTATGACGATTCTTAATGCGAACTGCCTCATTGTGATCTTTTTCAATGCGATCTCTTTCAACGCGATCACTTTCAACATAATGTTTTCCTTTTTGGGTACCGCATAATTCTTTGTTACCTATATTTTCAATATGGTCTAAAAGTCGAACAGGCAAATAAACTGAGTTTATTCAAAAGTGTTACTTGCCTGTGAAACTTAACGTGATTGTTAAACTTAACTTACTGGTAAAACTTAAAGAGAACACCCCGCAAAAAGCGGGGTGTAGGTAG
>NZ_JBPOFP010000026.1:0-47243 GCF_051252315.1 Paraglaciecola sp.
CTGTAGGACTTTCATACTAACGCCTATTCACTACAAATTTAATATTGCCCCAAATAACTTTAAGGCTTTTAAGCCCCCCTAAGCTACGATAAATATAACGATAGTATTGGCTGACCTCTTTACTTTTCACTGCAATATAAAACATTTGTTTCGTTAAATAACCACTACAACCAGTTTTAGTCATATATTGTTTATATTGCTCATACCACTGTATCGAAAAGGCTAAATGGCTGCCTTTACGTGTAATATTTTCCTCACCTGGTAAACATACCCAAAAACATAATACATCTTGAGTAAATTCAAATTTCGCCCCATATGCTTCAGCTCTCAAAACAAAATCATAATCTTGGTGTCGCACCAATTCTGGATTAAATTTAATCTTCCTTGCTAATTCAACGGATAGAAAAAAAGTTGAGGTTTGCATTAACCCATTATGTAGAAATAAATAATCACTCACCGATTCCTGACAATATTTACCGCGTTCTGGCAAGACTAAGTTTTTAGTAGGGGTATTCGGGTATTGTTTTTCTAAAGCCCCATACAAAATAGTGTTGTCGGGGTCTACCAAAGATTCAAGTTGTGCAAGCTGTGTTGCTAATTTATTTGGCTTCCAAGTATCGTCTGAATCTAAAAACGCAACATATTGCCCCTGCGCATGATCTATACCTGTATTGCGAGCCTGTGCACCATTCAAATTAACCTGATGTCGAATATAGTGTATTTGAAGGTTATTAAGCTGCTCAATATAAGTTTTGGCTTTTTCAGAATCTTTTGAGCAATCGTCTACTAAAATGAGCTCCCAGCAAGAATGGGTTTGCTCTAACACAGATTTAATCAAGTCGGGTAAGCAGTTAAAGCGATTAAAATAGGGCACAACTATACTGATTAGTATCACATTTAACTCTTAATAAAATATTTCAAACAGGGGGTGTATTCGATAAAAGTAACGGTAGGTATTCTACGTTAAATATTAAGACGAGGAAATTAGAATTCTTACAACAGAGAAAATATCATTGTTTTTGACATTTTGAAAATAAAAACGCGAGCCTAAGCTCGCGTTTAATAAATAATTATTAGTAACTAATAATTATTTAACTACGGCACGATCTTTATCACTACGTGATAAGTAGAACGCTTTAGTTTCAATATCAGCACTTGGCGAATTAACTACCACGTTAACATGAGCAAAACCAGTTAAACCTTCTTCAGCAGCAAACGCAGCAATATCAGGACCGATATTAGTCACAGATTTAGCAGTTGCAACTGTGTCGATTGCTTTAGAATATGTCATGCCTTCAGTGATAATATCAATAGTGATTTCACCGTCAACAGAACCTGTATTGGCAACACTAACTAACAATGCAAACTTATTGTTATCCAATGGCAAGAAGTTAATCTCACTCTCAGTACCATCTAGTTTCCATTCACCAGCAGATATACCGTCAAAACTCTTAGACGTTGCTGAACCAGTATCAGGAGCATAAGCAACTTCAGCATCTACTGTAAATGAACCTGTTGGAATAACAGTTTCATCAGCAGCTGTAAATTCAACTGTGACTGCAGCAGGAGCAGCAGTAGTATCAGTAAACTCGTATGACTGGAAGTCATCAGCAAAATCTGCACCGCTAATTGACGTACCACCAGTAATTGCAACAGCTAGATCAGCATCACCGTCACTATCAGTATCTACGAATGAGAAATCACCGTTTACTGTGTACACAACTTTGCTCGGTGTTGCAGGCAATGTGTAACCAGCAACAGCAGGTGTAATCACTAATGTATCTTGCTCAACAGTTGAATCAGCAACAGTAAACTCTTCACGATCTTCTGATACATTGATAATACCGTTCAATGCAGTTGTTACTTTAACAGAAAGTTCTTCTTTAACTTCTGCAATTGTTCCAGACTTCTCTTCGTATGCGCCATTATTTACTGAAGAAATTACAGAGTAATCAACATCTACATCGTCACCGTCAGATAAACCATCATCTTCAAGAATGATTCCACCTAAAATAAATTCAGTTGCTAGACCAGTCAGTGCTACTGCTGATGCACCAGAACCTACAGCTGAGATAGTAAAAGATACGCTATTACCATTTGAGTACTGAGGAGTACCCACAGTAATTGTACTAGCAGTACCAACAGAGTCAATCGCTAACGTTGCACTAGTTGAAATATCGAAAACGTTATTCGGGAAAGTGAAAGTAATTTGATCACCAATAGCGTAGCCATTATCAATACCTACAGCAACAATAACAGAACCTGCAGTTGAACTAACAGTTGACACTGTAGTTGTATCCGTATCCAAGTCAAAGGTCTTTGTATTAGCAATACCTTCTTCTGAGTAAGTAATTTTCGATGTTATAATCGTTGATGCACTCGCTGCACCAGCCAAGCCAGTTAAAGCTAAAGCTACTAAAGTTTTTTTAAACATTTTTTCCATTCTCCAAGTTTCATGAAACATGAAATTCTGAACATTATTGTGTAATGTGAACAGTAATGTTCACGAATTCAAATTATTATAGTTCTTACGCATTATCACAAGCCGTCACCTGTGTAGTTCGAACTGGGGTTAGTGTAGCCAAGGGCAAGTTCACTTGTCAACAAACAAATTCCCCTAAACAAACAAAAGTTTATGTTAATTTTCAAGTAATTGCTGATTAAAAGCACAATTACTTGGTAAAACGTATAACTTTCGTCTATATAGACAGAAATTACATACCTAAAGAATGTTAGAACTAACACTTATAGATACCCTTTATGGTTTATTAACATTTTCTGACAACTGAATTTGCTCTAGTTGCTCAGCCATGGAGGTTTTAATGTCATTCCACTGCGCTGAAGACTCTATAATCCGCGGTGTCACCATTACTACTAATTCAGTTTTGTCTTTTCTGTTATCTTTGCCTTTAAACAAGTTACCTAATAAAGGTATACCACCTAAACCAGGCACTTCATTAAGGGTATCTGACCTATTCTCACTAATTAACCCACCCAGCACAATCGTTTGCCCAGAGTTAGCAACCACTTCGGTTTTCATACTTCGATCAAAAATAGACGGCGCGCCTGCACTGGACACACCGTCCTCTAGATCTAAGGCGTTACTCACCTCTTGTTCTATTTCCATGATAACGACACCTCGGCTATTAACTGTCGGTGTAACACTAAGTGATAGACCTGTCCTTCTGTATTGCACTGAACTGGTTGTGCCAATATCCGTTACAATACTAGAGCTAATGGGAATAGAGGTCCCTACTTTCATACTGGCCGTTACACCATCACGTACTAATAGAGATGGCCGAGATATAATATTAACCAGTGTATTTTTTTGCGACAAACTTGCCTTAACATCGAATCGGCGACTACCAGTTAACACATAACTCAAACCGCCAATAGCGCCTTGTCCTAAGCTACCTAGATCTCCTAACGTAAAGTTATTTTCTGTAAGAAAGAATTCTACCCCTTGTTTGAACTGATCGGTTAAGGTTACTTCCGCAATCATCACTTCTAACATGACTTGTTTGGGCAATACATCTAACCTTTCAATCAAGGGCAACAATGAGCGATAATCTTTACCACTGGCATTCACAATTAACGAATTGGAACGTTCATCCACTACAATGGAGACCTTTTCGTTACCCGCCATTTTCACATTTGTCGAATCGCTCCTTTCACTATCTCTAGCGTTAGAATTATTACGACCTTGCCCTAACATACTACCGTTAGTTACACTCCCCAATAAAGGCGCTAAACTTTCAGTTAAATCAGTAGCCCTCGCATATTTAGGTTGAAAAACAAAATATTGCTTTTCTTCCGTATCCGCAGGCACATCTAACTGCTCCAACCAAAACTTGGCTCGCGACATTAAATCCCCATCACTAGAAAACAGCACCAAACTAGCCTGATTATCTAAAACCACAGACGATAAACCGCCAACATAACCATCATTTTTAAGTAACTCTTTAAGTTGTATCGCCAATTCTTTTGCTGGTACAAATGTCGACTTAAATGAAGAAATTTTCTGAGTGCGATAGGCTGGGGCGTCAACCAAGTCAATAAACTCAAGTGCTTTTAATATCTCGTCTCGCCTGCCTAATAACATGGCACTATTTTGTTCTCTATCTGGTATTACTTTCACCGATGCAATGCTTGGCAAGATTAAATTTAAGTTACTACGAAGTCCATACTTAAAAGGCACCATTTGCATAATTTCAGCGCTGGTGTTGGGCACTGATTCAGCACCTCTACCATACCCGAATGACATGGCTGTTCGACCTTGAGAAGACTCCTCATTGTTTACATAAAACACACCTTCACTTTGGCGTATCATAAAACCTTTTTCAGCTAACAACTCTTGAGTTAAAGCAAATAATTTTTGTTTGCTAATCTTCTGTTGAATATTAAGCGTAACAGTTTGGCTGGCATTTTTTGCACTGTCTCCAACAATATAATTAAGTGTGAGTATCTCCCCAAACACATAATGCAAAAAATCCTCTAAGGATAAATCATTAGACACAATTTCTACGTATTCGTCAGCGCTAAACTGGCTAGAAAATCCTGATGTGATTTTGGGTGCTGTTTCACGTATTGACATCTGAGGTAGCACTTTAAAACTATCGTTTACTTTAAGGGTTTGCTTTGCTGCCCCCTCTACTTTCGATTCAGTTGTTCCCTCCGCCTGCTTCAAATAAGAACGTTCTAATTGATATTGATGTTCTTGCATTGAGCTGCAGCTACCTGCAACAATTAAGATGATAGTGGTGCTTAATAAGTTTGATAGTTTTTGCATAAAATTTTTAAATACTCGTTACTGATTTTAATCAGTAGGAATCTGATCCTTTAGGTTAGTATTATATATAGTCAAGGTTACGATACGATCAGGTTGCTCAATACTTTTTAAGGTTAATGCTTTTAAGCTCAAATCATTAACAACATACCCAAAAAGTGTTTGCCCAATATGGAGTTTTTTAAGTTCAGAATTTCCAGTACTAGTATTCTGTATTGAAAGTAAAGCATATAAAGGTTTAGGAGCATGATTAATTAAGGCATTAAGACTAATTATTTTATCTCCAGCAAACAATTGTTCCAAACTTCCTTGTTGCAACTTTTGCTGTTCAAGAGACATAGTGTCGTTGCCTTCAGCGCGGCTAGAATCTTCCACTAATGACTCAGTAGACAATTTGTGGTATTCGTCTAACAAAAGTATTTTTTGCTTTTCAGGCAACCTAACGGGCAATTTCCCCGCGAGGTTAACATCAACCCGAGTTGATTGTTTTATTTTTTGGTCAACTAAAAATCTATCGTCAAGATCACTTACAATCAGCAATGCACAAACAGCATAGATAAGTAACTTTACGCTAATCATTAACCTTCCACCATGCTTTTTAAATCAGGAAATTGGTACAAGTTAAACCTATATTTGCCAGTAAACTGTCCGAGTTTGAGTTTTCTTTGTGACTTTAAAGACACAGAAAAATCATTTACTTCAATCCATTCCTGTAAATTTTCAACGTCAATAATAAACGCAGGGAGCGAGGTTAAATCTCCTTGAAAACTAACTTGTATCGTATGTTTAAGAACCGTTGAATTAACTAATACTCCGGAAGCTGTCCAACCTATGTTAGAGACTGTTAGGTTATGTTTTTTTATTAGTGACTCAAAACGGCGTTGCTGCTCTAGTTTAAATTTGGCTTCATTGCCTGGTAAAAAAAATAGTTTTTCAAATGATTGAAGGTCTTTAGTTAATGCTGGAAGCTGTTTTTGATTATCCTGCCTTTGTGCTATTGCGCCCAAAGACTTACGCTTTTTCTTCTCAAGCATTTGTATTTGCGTCAACATGTCGTTTTGCCAAATTAAGATGGGTACCACGAAAAATTTAACCGTTAATAAAACGCCTAGAAATCCGACAAGTGTGGGTTGCTTTTTTAATATATCCATCATTGCACTGACAACGTATTTTGCATGACGAAACTCACCACAAAACGCTCTTCTGAACGAGTTTTTGAAACAGGTAAATCAAACTTTGCATCACTAACCCCTTTATAGTTAGCTATCGTAGACAAAACCTCCGTAGCTTGCTTCGCCTCACCTCGCAGGATATAACGACCATTTTCCAACTGTATTCGTGAAATTCTAGCTTTTTTAAATAAAGGCAACATAAGACCCCAGATATCAGACGAATAATTAAATTCACTAGATACAGCCTGATAATTCAGTATATTACTCAGCAGGCTATCATTTTTATTTTGCAGTGTTAACGCCTGTTGCAAATCACCACTGGTATTAGCGATTTGGTCCGTCAACTGCCAATGGCGATAACCAAGGTACGCGCTAGTCAACATCAAATAACTCAGCCCAACTCCCAACCCAATCAAAATAGGCCTAAAAAGAATTGCAATATTAGTTTGTTCGTTACTCAAATTATTGAATATTAACCATTTGGGTATAGAGAGGTTCATTAAGCCGTTAACTAAGTGTTTCGCTACATCACTGAATTCTAAAGTTTTTAGGTTATTACTCTCTCCTACACCACAGGAGTGACGAAACAAAGCACGGTTTGAAATTACAGAAGTAGGTCTAGCCGAATACACCCCTTTTAGATTATTTACAATAAATAGCTTACTTCTACCAAACTTATCTACAAGTTCTAATTCGCCCGAGTTAGCAAAAACATGACTCAACACCACAGATTCAGGTAATAGAAGGTTAGCTTTGGGGATATCAGCATCAAATTGCCATTTATTCACCCAACTTTGGTTATCTTCAATATCGTTAATGGAAAAACAAGTGTTGTTATTATGTTTATCCAAAGCGAGTAATTTATTGAGCTCTTTCTTATTAACTAGCGGATAACTACGCACCTTTTCTTGATAAAAATCTCTTGAAACAATGAGTACCAAAGGTTTAAATTGCCCTTTATCAAGATCGATTGACTCTACAGTGACATCACTACGCTTTAAAACTATCTTTTTTAATTCACCATCAAAGTAGCCAATTGAAACTTTTGTAAGTACGTACCGTTTAATTTTATCAAGCAGTTTAGGCATTTTATTGTATTTCCAAGAATTCGACTGGACTGTTTTCCTTTTCGGCATGAGACATAAGATTAACCATAACTTTGCGTTTTAAATTCACTTCACCACGTTTAACTCGTAGAGTTATTTGCATCACGTCCCCGGGAGAGAAGATCTGCCCCTCCTCCTCTGACAAACCACTCATCATACCGAAACTAGCTGGGCTTATAGTAGAAGTATTACGCAACTTAATATATTCAGTTGTTTTGTCTTCACCTAATAACCCCTTCAAAATTTGTGGCGTGGCAGACATGGGGTTAAACGAGCTACGACGATATAAAGTAAAGCTTGATTCTAAAGCATGCCAAACTTCAGGCGGCACGCCTTTTATGTTGTATATTTCATTTTTCAATGTGATAGCGCCATTGCGAGGGCCAACAATATAGTCGCCACTCTCAGCCCCATTTAAACGCTGAAGTTTATCAGCATCCTGCCAATCTAACAAACCATCCACCAAATTTGGCACAACATTTTGATTAAGACCATTTTCTCTAAATATTTTTCTCAATAAATCCTGATTAAGTGACTGTAAACTAATTAATCCAGCTTGATCTTGTATTTGGGCTATAACCTCGCTTTCCATTGAAAATTCTACGTTATGAAAATTCCATAGTTGTTTTACTTTCGATGAACTCGATACATCCAACTCACGGAACTCCGTTAGCAATGCCAAAAGCAACTCACTTTCAGCAGATTTCATCGCAAGCTGTGCTTCCACTCGGTCATTAGACATATGGGCAATTGCGACTTGCTTTTGAGCACTACTAACGAAAAATAAAGCTAGAATAGAAATAACACCTGTTATTAACAATACTTGCAACAATGCAATACCTTTATTAGTACTCATATTACTAAGCACCTTCAGGCTCACTTAACAGCAACTCACTGTTTAGGAGGTATTGACTATTTAAATGTAAACTACCGTTTTCAAAGTTTAGAGCTAAGCTTAGCTTTTCAGGATGAAGACCCGTTATAATCCCTTCGTAACTGTCGAACCAGCCAAGTTTAAACGCAGCTAAGTCTTTAGTGAAATTAAACGTTCTCTTCGATTCCCAACTAGGCCAACCATAATATGTAAATTCAGCACTAATTAGGCCAGGCAATAGTGTCTTACTATGAGTAAATTCGACCACATCGTCAGCTTTGAGCAACAATGAATTAGTTGTAGAAGTTTCTTGATATAACAGTACATTTTTTCCATTAATCTGCTGCATAGATAAACTAAAAACGACTGGAGCGTCTTGTACAAATAATCCATTCAAACTAACAGCGGTTAATGTCTGTTGTTCACCGTGGAAGTAAAATCCATTGCCCTTCTGGCCATTGAATAAGGCCAAAGGAACTACTCCATCCAATAACGAATTAAGCAAAGATAAGTCTTTTACCCGATTGACGGCTTGCTCTACGTTACCGAGTTGTTTATCCCATTTATCAGAAAACAAGCTGTAACTATAAGTGCCCACTAACATCACGACTATCAAAATCATGCTAGCAATCATCAATTCTATTAATGTAAAACCTCGTTGTAGCTTCATTGTAGTTCCTGAAAACTAAATTCAGTGTAACTAAACTGCCTACTCATGCCTGAATAGGTCATAGTTAGATTAACCCTCCATAATTTATAACGAGGAGGCTGTATTATCAGTTCATTAGTACCAAAACCCAAACGAGGGGTAGCGCCTTTAGCTAATAATTGATTAGCTTGCCAAGTATATGTGATGTCTAAAAGCTCTCCTTCACCTTCAAAAGCAAGCTTTTGAGGGTTCATTGCCTCACGTATTTGTATTTCAATATCCTCAACGGCGAAAGGGACAAAACCATTAATAGTGATAACTTTCTCTGCTTTAAGACTAGACATCATTGCACTGCGATATATCAGAGTGGTAGTGGAAATAGCCATAAATAAAATCAAACCAGCAATTAAAACTTCCATTAAAGTGAAGCCTCTCTGTAGGCATTTAGATTTAGCGAGAAACATATTGACTCATACTGTTAGAGCCTTGTTCGAGAGAAAATTCAAATCTATTCTCTTTTAATTGATACTGCAAAGAGCCCTGCAACGCATAACCGTTCGAATTAAACTCTATACTCTGTGGTTGAAAATATAAATATTCGAAATCAACAGATTTGATGACTACATTTTGCTCATTAATGAGTTTTGCCGATTTTCCATTCAACTCCAATAATAAAACTTGTTGTGTCATAAATGCGCGAATACTAATGTTTTTAGACCAGCGTTTAATAGTCATCACTTCAACTTTCGCTTGGGATTTTTGTAAACTATTCACAACTAAGGGACCGACCAGACTCATCAAAATTGCAATAATAGCCATAACTACCATCAATTCGATTAAAGTGAAACCTCGTAGGTTAGCTATCGCTGTTTTCATTAAATATTAAAAACTAACATCGTTAACAGAAATCATGCTCATTAACATAATTACCACTACTCCGCCCACAAATGCCCCCATGAACAAAATCAAAAGTGGTTCGATTAAGGTAGTCACTTTTTGTGTCCAAGTTTCAAATTCCTGGCGCGAACGGTTGGTAATTTCGTCAAATACTTTTTCAAGATTTCCGGATTGTTCGCCTATATCGAGTAATGAAACGAAAAAATCTGGGAACAGCACACTTTGGCTCAAAGCTAATGTTAACCCATCACCTTGTTTTATTTTTTTCTTCGCTATGTCGATTTCTCGACGAATAACGTAATTTTTAATATTCCCCACTGCTAAAGCAATAGCATTATCCACTCGTAATCCTGATTTGAGCATCATAGCAATGCTACTACAAAAGCGAATTCGTTCCGTCAGAGCCACAACGCCTTTTAGAACAGGTAATTTTACGACTGTTTCAGACCACCATATTTTCACTTTTGTTTGTTTAAAAGCATAAATACCCAAGCCGATTGAGCTCGCCCCCCCTAAAAAAAGTCCCCCTTGATATTCAGTCATCCAATTACTGGTTTGGATCATCATTTTGGTATACCAAGGTACCGCTTCAAGGTCGGTAAACAAGGAGGACATCTGTGGAATTATAAAATTAAAAATAAAAAAGATACTGGCCACACACACCAATAAAATAACGATAGGGTACGTTAATGAACTAATGATTTTACGTTGTAAATCTTGTCGGAACTTAAGGTCTTTAGCTAACTCATCAAACACTGCAGGTAAATTTCCAGACGCTTCTCCTAACTGGATTAGATTACAGTATAACGGTTCGAATATATTACTGTGCTCTCCCACTGCTTCAGCTAGGCTGCTGCCTTTTTTTAATGATAAACTCAGTTTGGCAATCAGTTGCGCTAATGCAGGTTTTGCCTTGGTTTTGGCTATGATGTCTAATCCTTTATCAATCCGAACACCTGACGCTAATAGTAAGCTTAACTCTGCAGTAAGAAACTCAATATCAGACAATGTTATTTTTCGATTGGCAAACAGACTATTTTGATTAGCTGTTTTCACTTCGAAGATGTCAGCTGTAAACAACCCCTGATTTTTAAGTCTAGCGATAGCCTCTGATTGCTCTTTGGCTTCTAGCTGACCTTCTAACTTAGCGCCTGCGTGATCATACGCGCGATATCTATATAATGGCATTACCCTGCTACTCTAATCACTTCATCTATGGTTGTTTCGCCTAACACGGCTTTTAGTAACCCATCTTCCAGTAAAGTTCGCCTTTTTAAACTGGCATTATGAGCTTTAGCATGATTAATAAAGTCAGCATTTTTAGGCATAGCTTTAATAGTATCATCACATCGTAAATATTCTGTTATTGCTAAACGTCCTTTATAACCAGAGTCTGCACAATTATCACATCCTTGGCCTTGTACTAGGTTTATTTCAGCGATACCAAAACGATCAGCAAAACCCTGTAATTGATATTCTTCAATAATTTTCGACGCTTCTGGATGTGGTTGAATACAGTGTTGACAATTTTTACGGGCTAACCTTTGAGCAACCACGGACACTAATGCGGCATTTAACAAAAACTCTTCAACACCTAAGTCTAATAAACGAGTATAGGCACCTGCTGCATCATTGGTATGTACTGTCGAAAAAACTAAGTGCCCTGTTAAGGCTGATTGTAGCGCTATTTGAGCGGTTTCATTATCGCGTATTTCCCCCAACATAATGATGTCAGGATCTTGTCGAACTACACTTCTTAAACCGTTTGAAAAAGTAAATCCAATATCGCTATTAATCTGTACCTGATTAATGCCATCCATTTGATATTCAACCGGGTCTTCGAGCGTAATAATTTTGACATTGTCACTATTTAACGCGTTTAAAAATGTATATAGGGTTGTAGTTTTCCCCGATCCCGTTGGACCTGTCAGTAATACCACTCCAGACGTTCTCTTTAGGTCTTCTAATATTAATTGATGGATATCATTAGACAATCCTAATACCGACATATCATATCTAACACTGTCTTTGCGTAAAAAGCGCAACACCATAGATTCACCTTCATTTAAAGGCAAAGAAGACACACGGATATCCAACTCTTGATTGGCGATACGCATTTCAATTTTTCCATCTTGCGGTCGTCTACGCTCGGCGATATCCATACCTGAGAGTATTTTTAAACGTGTCACTATGGGTAATTGCATACGAGGCGATAACACTTCAGCTTCGTGCAAAACGCCGTCCACTCTATATCTTGCTCGATAACGATTTTCAAAAGGCTCAAGGTGCATATCAGATGCGCCTTGTCTTAAAGCACGAGAAATCAAAGAATTTAATAAATTAACGGTTGGGGCTTCAGTAGCCATTTCTCTTAATTTGTCTTCTTCGTCAGAAAAATCTATGAGCTCATCCACGCCATTTTCATTATTGTAACGGGCGGCTAAACTAACAATTTCAGATTCTAGGCCAACAACAACTGAGGCTTCTTTAGGTAAGCAACTAATAAACTCATTGAGTTCAAGCGCTAAAGGGTCTTTACAAGCCAATACCAATTCATCATTTACATTAGATAAAGGTACCCACCCTTGACTCAAAATAGTGTTTATGAGCTCTTTGTCGAGATCGACTAAAGGGGACTCAATCCAATCTGTCACATCCAAACGTGCCAAATTCAAATATTCTGAGTAGAGTTCTGGAAGACGGTCATCTGGTAAACTCCCCATGTTCACCAATACTTGCTCTATACGCCCACCATAACGTTTCTGATATTCTTCAGCTTTTCCTAAATCATTTAGATCTACATGAAATTTTTGTACTAACAAATCATTCAACTGCATTAGAATGTGTAAACTATATCAGCGTTATCTTCTTCACCGCCGAGTTTACCGTCGGCTCCTAAAGAGGCCAAATAATAATCTTGCCCCTCCTCTCCTGGTGTTTTATAAGAATAAGGATTGTCCCACGGATCTAAAGGCACTGATTTAGGTAAATATGGTCCATCCCAACGAGGCTTATCACTACTACGCAGTTCATCTAAAGAAGCAGGGTAAACACCTAAATCTAGTCTGTAAGTGTCTAAAGCCGTACTGAACATTTGCATTTGCGCCGAGGCAGTTTTACGCTGCGTTGAACTGACTTTAGAAAACATTTTCGGTGCGACGAGTGAAACCAGTAATCCCATAATTGTAATAACTATAATTAGCTCAATTAGGGAAAAGCCTTTTTGTTGTGATTTAGTGTTAAATCTCATTTAAATAAATTCTCTCTTTAAATTGTGTATATGAGTTTCTTTTATAAACTACCAATTGCGGCAACAGCAACAGCTAACTGATAAACCACCTGAGTTGCAGAGGCCCACAGTGTCATATTGTCTACATTGTCAGAATCAAACGGAACAACGATTGTATCTCCAGGTTTAATAGTTAAAGTATCGCTCTCACTATCAAACCAAAAACTCGCATTGTTTCCAGGGATTTCTACCGAGCCATTTGCTCTAACAATATAAACTCTTTCCTCGTCAGCCAATGCTCTTAATCCACCACTTCGATTGATATAATCTTCGAAGCTGAATGTTTCGTCAAACAAATGAGAAGTAGGCACATAGACTTCACCAATAACGTTTACAGATTGACTCTTAGTAGGAACGTAAATAGCATCACCATCTTCCAACATCACATCAGAATTCTCCTGCCCAGCCAATAAGCTTTTTAAATCAATGACCATTCGCCCAATAGCTTCCACGCTCGTTAAGTCACGTAATAACTTTTTTGCTTCGTCATAACTTACCATAGCGCCGGCATTAGAACTTTTACGTAAACTTTCTGAGGCTATTTGTTTTCTTAACTCTTCAGCCATATTTAATAAGTTTCGACGTTCCTGCTCTTTAAGGCTCTCTCGAGTGAATATAGTCGCGTCAGGATCACCATATGTAGTTAACAAGCCCACTCTTTTCAACAAGCCAGATAGTTTTTCACCACGCTTAATCGTGTATTCACCAGGAAACTCTACTTCCCCCTTCACGGTTACTTTAAGTTCTTCTTGCCATGAAGGTATTTCTAAAATATTAATTCTATCTTTACTTTTTAAGCGAATAGAACTTTCTTTATCATCCTCCAAAATAGCCGATGGACTAAAGTCTAAATGCACAACATCTGCAACACCTGATTCACTAACACTAGTTCGAGTAATTTCTGAACGAGCTAAGTATGACGACTCCGTCAGTCCACCTGCCGCTTTAATTAACCCCTTAATAGAACCATTTTTTGTCAATGGATAAACACCCGGGACTTTTACTTCACCAACCACTTCAACTAGCTGCAAGGGATTACCATACTTAGCCTGCTCTTGAAGTTTTTGAATAATGGGTGTTAACAATCGTTTACGGGAGAAGTATGTCGCCTCTTTAAATTCGAGCATGTGTTTACGCTCTTTGGTCGTTAATTCTATCAATGACATGTCTTGTTCAGACTCACCATCTAGACTAGAAACTCTAGAAGATTTTAGTGAATCATCGTAAACCCCAACTTTCTCCCAAAATAGTTGCTCTTGAACTCTTTGGTGCCAACGCTCCTTTTCATTTTCTTTAAGTTTTTGCTCCTCAAATGCAAAATCACTTAACTTAATATCAGTTAAACTATTTGTTTCAATTTTAGAAAACACCACTATTTTGTCATTAGGTTTTAAAGCGAGGTCGTTTTGCTTTAAGGCTATTTCTGTTAAATCAACTTGAAGAACTTCAATGTCCCGGTTTGCATTAATTTGACGCAATACTAAAACATACGTCAAATCAGTTTCTTCTAATAAATCAGAGCCTACATTCCCTAACAATTCAGAAACAAACATTTTCTGGCGCCATTGATACCGGCCGGGTCTTGCAACAGCACCGATTAAAGTGACAGAGTCAGAAACAAATGGCGAAATTTTTGGAACGTGAATTAAATCGCCATCTTTCACGGTAGCGACCTTATCTTCAGCATTTACAGTGAGCTGTATTTGCTGACCATCATCAAAACGACGTAAACCTATCGCTTTTACAAAACCATCAGCCAAAGTACCACCGGCTAAGTTCAAAACATCTTTAATTGATTCTTCCGATTTCAACTCATAAATAGCTGGGCGCCTAACCTGCCCGTCAATACTGACCGTTTTGACAACGGAAGGGATAAATATTGCGTCACCTGATTGCAAAAGCGCATCATCAGAAGTGTCACCCTTTAATAACAAATCATATAAATCTAAAGTTTGTATCAGTTTACCTGAACGTTTTAACTGAATATTCCGTAATGATGCAATATCACTGACGCCACCACTGACAAATAAAGCATGTGTAATTGTTGATAGTGAACTCACATTGTATGACCCAGGCTTATGCGCTTCTCCAGTAACAAAGACTCTTATGGTACGCAGCTCTCCCATAGATAGACTTACTTTCACACCAATAATTTGCTGATTAATTTGTTCAGTTAAAAAAGCTTTTGCTTCAGAGAAGCTTTTAGTGGCGATATTAATAGGTCCAAGTTTAGGAATGACAATGTTGCCATCACGACCAATAGCTAACTCATATTTATCGTTTTGCTTACCATATAACTGCACATGCAAAGTATCTCCAGGGCCTAAAATATAATTAGCCGGTACTGGAATACTTAACGGAGGTGTAAAGGTACTGGGAGCGTTAGCAAAAAGTTCCAAGCCATATAAACTCAATTCATCTTTGGTTTCATTACCATCGGGTTTATCGGAACCTTCATTGTAAACATTGATAGGATTTCCATATTTATCAAAATGTGTGCCACGAGGGTACGTAATATCTTGTTGATTATTGTCTCCCAAGTCGTTCGACGAGCCATTAGAGAAGCTTGGTATCCCATTTCTGAGTTGTTTTTCCAGTTGCTCTTGCTGAGCTTTAGGTAAGTTCTTAAACTGCTGAATCTGTTGAGCGGTTTGGGCATGAAGATTAGAACCTAATACCAAACTGCATAAGATAATAAAGAGAGTTAATTTCAAACAAAGTCGAGACATGTAGTTTCCATAAAATTCAAAGTCTTAGCATGACAAAAAGATCGCCCAAAAACCGCGTTAGAATAGCTTATTTGTTTGCTGAGTGAAATGCCTAAGGTCACTTATTCGTAACAAGATTTTTTAATTATTTACCTTTTATTCCTCATTAACTTAAATCACCGCTTTCTTGAGTTGTTGCCGCGACTCTAGTATAAACAAAACGTTTATAAGAAAGACTCGGTAGTAATAACGGAATTCACCTTACAGGGAGGTGAATTTTAATTACCAGCTTCAATTGTTATCAATATAAAAAATAAAAAAGGCTGTTTTAATGACAACAGAATCAACATCTAATGATTTAGACACTGGATTTTTCGGGCATCCCAAAGGACTGTCTACCCTCTTTTTTACAGAAATGTGGGAAAGGTTCAGTTATTACGGAATGCGGGCACTTCTAGTCTTGTTTATGACTGCAAGTATTCAAGAAGGGGGGTTATTCATTACTGTCGCCTCTGCATCAGCAATATACGGTTTGTATACTGGTTCAGTTTATTTGATGGGATTACCAGGTGGATGGATTGCAGACCGTTTATTAGGTTGCCAAAAAACGGTTTGGTACGGTGGACTTATCATTTTCGCCGGCCACTTGGTTTTAGCAATTCCGAATGACTCTACATTTTTTATTGGATTAGTATTAGTTGTGTTAGGGACTGGTTTACTTAAACCGAACATAGGAGCCATGGTTGGGCAACTTTATAGTAAAGACGATAAAAGACGAGACGCTGGTTATACGCTTTATTACATGGGAATCAACATAGGTTCTTTCTTAGCCTATTTAACTGTGGGGCCACTAAAAGAACAAGGTTTATGGCATTGGGCATTTGGACTTGCTGCATTTGGTATGGCGTTAGGTCTCATTCAATACCGCAGAACTATCTATAAACTGGGGGACGCAGGAGCAGAACCAACAGTAAAAAGCACACCTAAAATGATACGTATCAGTTGGAGTATAATCAGTGCGTTTTTAGTTGGCCTAGCTATTATTATAACGCTCATAATGACAGGGAACTTGACCTTAAATCCTGTTGCTACAGCTGAATATGCCGCAGTTATTATTACCTCTATTTTTATACTTTATTTTGCTGGAGTATTTTTCTTAGGGAATTTGAATGGAAACGAAAAACGTAGCTTAAGCGCATTGTTTTTAGTCTGTGTGGCTTCTGCATGTTTTTGGGCTGGCTTCGAACAAGCAGGTTCTTCGCTTAATTTATTTGCACAAGATTATACCAATCGACTGATAGGGTCTTTTGAAATTCCTACTATTTGGTTTCAACTTTCTAACTCTGCTTTCATAATTATATTAGCGCCATTTATTGCCGCATTGTGGATCAACCTAGCAAAGAAAATGATTACACCTTCTTACGGTATTAAATGTGCTATCGGTTTAATTATCATGGCATTAGGCTTCTTGGTTATGTTTTTTGCAGCACAATATGCAGCCGCGGGAATGAAAGTCGCACCATATTGGTTGGTAGCGACTTACTTCTTACACACAGTCGGCGAGTTATGCCTTAGTCCTGTTGCTTTAAGTGCTGTGAGCAAGCTTTCACCTAAACGATTTGCCGGGCAGATGATGGGGGTATTTGTTTTAACGTACTCAATTGGCAATGTGGTCGCAGGTTTATTAGCTGGTAACTTTGATCCAAACAATCTTGATCAAATGCCTGAGCTATTTATGCAAATTTGCTTAGTGAGTATCGCAATTGGTGTGGTCATTGCCATCTTAACGCTGAAAACCAAAAAATGGGAAAAGTTAGCTGAGTCATAACAATCAATGTAATCAAAAGTTCATTATTTACTGAGCATGATTTAGTAAAGACATGCTAAAATATACGGCCAGCAAAACAACACGTTTCACTGGCCGTTTTTATTGCCACCTTCAAACTAACCAACACTTGGATATAGGCTTTATCTGAAGATGAATATATATTTTTCGACCAAACATATTCCGCAATTAGCAGCGCTACCTTTAACAGAACGGTTAGCGGCTATTCAAGTGGCACAACGAAAATTGACCGGCCCAGAGAAATTACTACTTAACGTGTTAAAACTCATACTTGTCATTCCAATTTTTGTGTTTATTATCCAAATTTCTACAAATTGGCTGGCAATAATCTGGGCTTTATTGATTACTTTACTTTTTCCATTGATCATCAAACCAGTTCATCTTGGTTTATGCGTAAAATACATTCCTCATATACACACACAAGGAGACTAATACATGCCAACAATTCTAGTAACAGGTGGTGCCGGTTACATAGGTAGTCATACCGTTTTACAATTATTAGAAGCCGGTAACCAAGTGATAGTGCTTGATAACTTATGCAACTCATCTCAAGAGTCTCTAAATAGAGTAGAAGAACTCACCGGTAAAAAAACCATATTTGTTCAAGGTGACATTAGAGACCACACTATCTTAGAATTGTTGTTCTCTAAGCATAAAATAGATTCTGTTATCCATTTCGCAGGCCTTAAAGCGGTAGGTGAATCTGTTGAGAAACCGCTAAATTATTACAACAACAATGTTTATGGCACCTTAACCTTATGTGAAGCCATGAAAAAATTTGGCGTTAAAAATTTAGTATTTAGTTCTTCTGCTACCGTATACGGTGATCCAGTTGAATTACCACTTAGAGAAGATATGCCAACAGGTCAACCGACTAATCCATATGGCATGTCCAAATTAATGGTTGAGCTAGTATTGCGTGATTTATACAAATCTGACAATGATTGGAATATTGCCTTATTAAGATATTTCAACCCAGCAGGGGCTCATCCTTCAGGAAAAATTGGTGAAGATCCAAATGGCATCCCAAATAACCTGATGCCATTTATCACTCAAGTCGCCACTGGAAAAAGAGAACAACTCTCTATCTACGGCAATGATTACGACACACCAGACGGTACAGGTGTCCGTGATTATATTCATGTTGAAGACTTAGCTACCGGGCATTTAAAAGCGTTAGACAAGTTAAAAACCGGTGTTGGCATCGTAACTTATAACCTTGGCACAGGTCAGGGTTACAGTGTATTAGACATGGTAAAAGAGTTTGAAAAACAAAGTGGTAAAGCCATACCTTATCAATTTGTTGAGCGCAGAAGTGGCGATGTGGCTTCATGTTATGCCGATCCCAAAACGGCTAAAGATGCATTAGATTGGGAGGCCACTCGAGGACTACCAGAAATGTGCAGAGACTCTTGGAACTGGCAGGCATCAAACCCAGAAGGTTATTAATCTCAATTTGTGCAAGTCAAAGCAACGATAATAAAATGCCCTGATTGAGTCAGGGCTTTTTTATGTATCTAATCAACCAAATACCACAACCCAAAGTAAACCAGTTAAATTTAATCAATGACTCTCACCTAAACTGAGTTCACCTTTCGAATCTATCGTCAGGTAATTACAGCCAACTTGTTTAAGCCATTTCTGCCCTGGCACCTCCCCTTTTAACATTGCCACCGTCGCTAATGTACCGGCGATAACACATTGAGGAGCCCACACACTAACGCCAGCTAAACCTTTTACAGGCATGCCTGTTTTTGGGTTAAGTATATGACTATAACGTTCACCATCTATTTCAATAAATCGTTCATAATCACCGCTACTTGCCAGTCCGCCACTCATTAAAGGGATAGTGGCAATGGCCTGTTTAGGGTTAGCTGGATTTGATATGGCTATATGCCAAGGTGAGTTATCTGGATGAGGGCCAACTATGGCAATGTCACCTGCCATATCAACAAGTCCAGACTTTCCACCTAAGTCACGAACAGTATTAGCAACCAAATCAGCGGCGTACTCTTTAACTATTCCGCCAAGATCTAATTGCATGTCTGATTTGGGTAATCTGAATAACTGTTGTTGTAAACAAATTTTGTCCCAACCAACGAGTGCCAGAATAGACTCTAATTGTTCTATAGGAGGAGCTTGTTTACTTTTAAAGTCCCAAACCTTTCGTAAAACTCCTGACGTTATGTCAAATAAGCCATCACTAATTTTATGAGCGGTATCAGCATAGTTAAGCAGTTGCCAACACTCATCGTCTAAAGAGAAAGTCGCATCAGAGCCAGCTGCAGCATTAAACTTTGACAATAAGCTATCTGGTTTAAACCGAGAGTAGGTGTTTTCTAGGCGCTCAATTTGATATAGGCATTTTTCAACCCAATCTTCAAATTGGAGTTTTGATTCACAATACAAACTCAAAGCACAGGGACTGCCCATTGCCTTGAATTCGTATTGGAAAAGTGACAATTTAGAAATAAAGGTCAAATCCCAAGGAGACTAATTTAAAATCTAATAATGCTGGATTTTCCAATGTCTCACTTGCAAAACCAGTACTACCTCCACTGCTATATTTATCTGCACTTAAGGTTATTGACCAGTTTTCAAAGGCTTTAATCACTTTAAGTCCATAGGTGGTAGCACCGTATTCAGATAACCGATAGTCAGTGGAATAAAAACCATCGGCTCGTGTATCCGTATAAAACACATCATAGAAATAACTTTCAGATTGAGAATACAACCTAACAGAAGGCACCAACTGGAAATTCATTGGTAGGTTTTGATACCAAGCAAACGACAACGTATGGGATTGAATATCCCAAGTATCATCGTAATAACGATAATCAAAATGAATGGCTGAATCTGCCGCATCTACGAAATAACGTAATCTCGACGATAATGTTTTAGCAATTCGCTTGCTGGGTCGAGAATCTGCCACTAATGCTAGATCAGCAATAACCATTTTATAAGGGTCTGACAAAAATCCGCTTTTTTTACTGACCCCTGCACCTACTTGTAATAAGGTATTTTTATTCAAAATATGACTGTAAGAAATCAAAGCAGATGTTGACCGTTTTGATTGTTCGGTATTGGGTCGAGTAGTATAAATATCTGCATCTACTGGATTTATATCATCGTTAGAGACATCAGCTGAAAAAGAATAAGTTGATAATTTGTCAGCACTTTCACGTACATACTCCAGCGCAAAGCTTTGAGATTTATAATCATCTTCATCAGACACAGCAGCTGTTAATCCATAACTACTGGCGCCCATAACATAACGCACTTTAGCAGAGGCATCGGTACGTTTATCTTCGATAGAAGCACCACTCATTATTTGCACCGGTTTTTCGTCTGCCCCCATAATGGTGTACCAAGGGGACGCGCCTGACATTTTTTCATGCTGATAAGTTAGCGCAATATCGAACTTTTCTGATAACGGAGAAACAATTGAAAACTGGTTAACATTGATATCATATCTATCGGTCGAACCACCTAATGACTCTGGTAGACCTTGTTCTTCATAATTATGATGACGTAAGCCGAATTGAAATTTATCGGCTACCTCAATAGCACTGGCTTGAGTGGCCACTAAGTTACCCGCAGCAACACCTAACATGGCTAATACATTATTTTTACTACTCATGACTAAACATCCATTGTGTACTTTGAACGACTAAACAATTTTTAATTACAACCACAACCACCGCCGGCGGTACTCGTTCCACCACTTGAGGCTTCCTTACTAAAATAAACATGCCGGTTAAACGCAGACTGCATTGGGTCTGGCTCTAATTGCATTTCGTTTTTCGTTAAACGACCTCTTTCCCAAGGTTCAACTGTCGACACACACCCGCTTAAAATGAAGCTAATTACCAAGATTACAACTTTTTTCATTGTTTCTTTTCCAATAGATATTCAATTTGTTTAATTTTTTTACTGGCTTTACTTTGATTAAATCCCGAATGTTTAACCACTAACTTTCCATTTTCATCAACAATAAAAGCCATGGGTAAACCGGTAATTCCGAAAGCTTTAGCTAATTCACTATTACCCTGTAATACTGCAAAATTAGCGGGGTATTTTTTTAAAAACTCTTGCGCATCTTGTCTATTTTCATCCATATTAATAGCCAAAACTTGGAATTTATCTGCAGGATACTTAGCCTGCAATTCATTCATAAAAGGAAAAGACTTCTTACACGGGATACACCAAGATGCCCAAAAATCGATATATAACAATTTTCCCTGGTAATCAGATAGTTCCACAGATTGATTATTCCAATCTAATAGAGAAAGTTGGGGAACAACTTCCCCCTTATCTAAAGCGAGTACTTGCAATGAGATTAAACAACTAACCATCATTAGAACACGTAATTTATTCATCAATCCTCTATGCTTGTTAGACTATTTTTCGGCACCAAACCCAAAGATTTATTTTGTTAATGCTGGTGAGTTAGGTTGTGTAGATTGTTGACGCCATTGCCAAGGTGACACCATTAAACCATGTTCTAACGACCAAAGTCCAAGTCCATGATTAAAAGCCTTTTTTTGTGCTTCGACATAGGTTAATGATGTAATTGGATCGGCAATATTTAGCTGAGCCCAAGCATAACCATTGGTCACCATTAGTTGATTAATAGATTGACCATTAATAAATAGCTCTGCTTTGTTATTTGCGTTGATAACCACATCAACTTGATTACCTGCAAACACCTGTGTCAGATAAGATTTTGCTTCCCGGCCATAAGGCTGCTCTCGTTCTGGAGCATCGATAAACGCTAAATCATATCGCTCGTTTGGCAGCTCTTCGAATACAAGCGTATCACCATCAACGACCTTTTTAAGGGTATAAGTAGGAGGAGATTTTGAGCAGGCAGCTAACAATATAACTGCCAACAACAATAAATTAGTTTGCTTCAATGACGTTAAACTCTCACGCTATTTCTTGGGTCTGCGTTTTGTGGAGTACTTTTAGATGCACTAAAAAAATCAAAGCTTTCTTCATTGTTAAACAAAAACGGCGTCACTAACGGATTATCCGAAATCCCCATATAATCTCTTAATGATTGCATCACATGTTTTGGATAAATAACGCTCCCGCCATTTTCTTGGGGTTGCAACGTAACGGGGTTAATGGGGATAACATTTTGTGCTTCATCTGTAAGGCCAACCACACGGTTACCCCATGAAGCACCTTTCTCCATCACTATGGCACTGCCTACCGGCCAATGATCTTTTCCATCTGTTGCATTGTAATAAGGCGTGCGACTAAAATCAGAATTAACCACCAACACCATTCTGTCAGCTATGCCCATTTCTTCGGCATACTCCCAGAAAAAATCAATACAGTCTGTGGTATGGGCTAATAACTCACCTTGTAAAACGTCATGATTCTGGTGGGTGTCAAAACCGTGTATGTTTAAATCTGCAGATATAGACACCCCTGATTTCATACTGATCATAGCCAACTGTATTTGACGTTTTAGATTACTCCAATATTCAGTACCTCTCTCAACTTCATGTAAATCACCTGCTTGATCTAAGGCAGTAGAGAAGTCGGTCAGAATAGAAGCGCTATCTAATGCAGATTTGTAGTTACTGACAGCTAACCTTTCACGTACAGAAAGAGTGCTAGAATTTAACTTTTCAATTAAACGGGAGTTTCTATATTGGTTTATTAATTCCCAATCTTCATCTGGGATCCACTTATCAGTAGGATTCCATCTAGCCGAAGTAGGCTTGACTATATTTTGAATAGAGTCGGCATCATCCAAACGGGTATTACGGATAACCCCAGCCGTTTCAGTATATCCACCATTATTGATATAGGCTATGGGTAAATCAGCCCCATGAATGGCCGCATATAAACTGGTTAAAGAAGGAAACCCCGCCGAAATACGTCCACTAAAATTATGGGTTACGCCAGCATTATGCGAATTGGTTTGGGCATCAATACCGTTAATCACTAACATGTCGTTATGGTATTTATCAAAAAACGACGTATTACCAGCAAATTCTGCGTATTGAATTTTACCGGCAGTTTGAGTTTCACCATTTTGCGCCCAGTGATTGATTTCATCTTCACCGGGTACATTCATTTTGGGATCACAAATACTGCTCACATCCCAAGCTCCAATTAACTGTAACGTAACCAGAAATTTTCCTTCAAAATCCTGTGGAGCGGCATGTAAATTTAAACTAGCTGGCAGCGCAGTAGCTAAAGAAGTAAGGCCTGATAATCTTATAAAATCTCTTCTATTCATTTTATTATTCCTTACTCGTGTAGATATTTATAATCAGTCATTAAATAGGCAATTACTGTTCGCCATGCACTCATGGAATAATTGGGGTCATTTCCCTTAAGCCACCCATCTTCTGTTTCAGTGTTATAACTTCCATAATCGAAATCACAACTGCTATCTTGTTCTTGAATATGTCGCCAATTACTGCGTTGTGGTTTCGCTTGCCAAGATGCTATATATAATTGGTATAAGTCTTCAACTTGTTGATTATCAATAGACACAAACTCCCCCCATGCGTTTTTAAGTAAATCAACAATGGTCTCTTTAATCTTGACTTTATTAACACTGCTTTGCGAGTCAATATCACTTATCTTAATAGACAATTGCATTTGAGTGTTTGCTAGTTGACCTTCTAGTTCTGTCCTATGTTCGCCATCAATAGAATCATGAAACCCACCATAGGCAAAAACTTTTACGACATAATTACCTGCTGTTTCTGCGTCAAGAGGGATTGATACAGGGCCACAGCTAGAATAAATATTTAAATCACTGCCTGTTTGAGGTTTTCTTATATCACCAGAACAGGGTGCATCAGGGACAATTTCTAATATACCTTCACCGTCATATTCCGCTAGAACGTTTCCATTAGCATGTTCAATGACAACTTTATCGACAACCAAGTCCACATCAACTTTAAGGTCATCAAAATCAGCCCAATCGTTTAAATAAGCAATATCGATATAATGCAGTCCTTCATCTAAAGGAACATTTAAGGTATAAGCTTGGCTATTATCAGGGCCATTATTGGCTAAAGTGATGGATTGGCTGTTTACTATATCTGGCGCATCATATTTAGATATGTTCCCGAATAACTTACGTTGGTTACTATCTTTAACAAAATCGCTTAAGACAACTCCACACGCCATTTCAGCAGCGTGAGTCAATGCCACTTGGGACATAATGGACGTCATTTCTTCAGCCCTTTTGATTACGCCATCTGAATCAATGCCACCATAAGTCAGACGGTAGTCATCAGCTAATCTTGCCCGTCTTTGGTAGTTATTCCATTCTGGATACTCTTCCCCCCAAGACTTACCTGTAATGGCTTTGGTCTTCTTGTCTAACATTTCAGGGCTTAACAATCGGCCTACACCCACTTTATTACTGGCATGAACTTGGGCGGCAGCTTCTGTCATTGTATTAGCTCTGAACCAATCACTGACAAACATATCAACCAGCACATCCTTTAAATTCATATGTTCACGTAAATCACTGGCCAGTTCATTAATAAACAAACTTTGTTGACTGAACACCAAAGACTTTGAGGTAAAATCATAATCGCTAGAGTTTTCTGGCGCATCCAGTGGGTCCCCGCCCATGATGGCTGGCCACCAAAATTTAACCGATGCGGTTGCAAATCTATCATCAGCTACAATTTTTTGGGCTAACCATTGTATTGAATTGGTATTGTTTGGCGCTTCTTCACCATAAAAACCAGGGGTACGCATATCTCGATACCAGGTATCGCCATCTTGATACAATGAGTCTCCATCTTCTGGCCATTTATAAGTACCAGGTAAGGAATCTTTGCCATTCCAACCGTCTCTGTAATATCCAACATCACCATAATTTTGGAAAGCTCCTGCTATAGGATCCATTGGGATATGACAAACGGTACAATTAGGGTTTTTCATGGTGGGGTTATCACGATCGGCCAAGGCTACTGGATCATTGGTTCTAGCTGCTGATTTTTCTATATCAAAATCTAAAAAGAAATACTGAGTCCAGCGTGAGCGGGCGCGATTTCGATTAGTTGCTGTAGATGGATATCGCTCAAGAAAACCTGGGTCATTCAATATTCCTGCATGGGGCCAAGTGATAGTTGTACCTTCTTGCGAAACCTTATGACCCATCCCTTCAAAATATTCGGATTCAAAGGTATCAAACAACATATATCCATGGATCTTGCCGGGTTGCATCTCGGTATTATCATCAGGATCGTTGAAAGTTGCATCACCTCTATAAATCCTATTTAACGTAGGCGCCATCATAGTGTAATCAGCAGTTAAAATCTCAGAATAAGGTTTATCGTTTTCAACCACATAGGCAATCAGCTCTTCTGCCGCATAAGCAAATGCATCACGCGAAGGCTGAACAATTTCAGGCCAAAAGTCATCACCTCTTTCTTCAACGTAATAGTCGTATTGTAATTTTGTGCCTTCAATAATATGGCCAATATTAAAGTCTAAAAAGTCTCCGCCATTTTGTAAAAACTTACGGATCAGTAGTTGATCATTCGCTCCATCGGTCAAGAAATCATGGAATCCCTCTCCCTGCATTAAGCCCTTAATCGCCACTTTCAGAGAGGCCTCTTGATTGTCTGCAACAGCAGCATACTCTTCATCGCTGGGTAATCGACCGGCAACTATAATGGCGGCTTTTCTTAAGGTTTGTTTGTTATCTAAAAAACCGACTCCTTTCCAAAAAGCGGTGGCTTCTGTCACCACTTCTTCGCCCGTGATAGAAGATAAGTATTCACCTAAGTCAATATATTCTTTACTCCCAAAGGTTAATTGACTACTGCCACCATGGGATAATAACCCCTGAGCTTTAGATAAAATATAATTGCTATCCACGTCTGTTTGATTCAAAAAGTCACTGATTACCGCACGATTAACCATTTGATAGTTGCTCACACTACTGGGTTCAAAATGCAACCTTGTACCGGCCGCCGCGCCAGTGGCAGTGTGACAAGCGATACATTTACTTTGCACCACTTGCTCTGACACATTCTCATTGTATAAGGTCACGGTATCACCATTCATTGGCTTGACTAATATACCTTGCTTGGCTCGCCATGCTCCCATAACAGGAATATCTGTTGCATGACCACCATAACTGGTCACTTGGGTGTTGCCAGTACTGGAACTTTTATAATAAAAGCTACCGTTGTTGGGTCTTCTAATAGCTAAATCTGCTTTACCGTCACCACTATAATCGGCGGGGGTGGGAATATCAGTAGTTTGGGTACCAAAACGAGTGTCGAGCCTTTTCCCCGTGCTGGAATGATAAATATACCAAGTGCCATTGGTGGGGCGCCAAATGCCTACGTCAGTCTTACCATCACCATCATAATCTTCAGGTACTGGAATATCGGTACTTTGCCCACCTAACGATTGCACCTTGGTTTGTTTGTTACTGCTCCAGCGCATATACCATTTGCCACTGCGCCAGATAGAGAAGTCGACTTTGCTATCACCGTCATAATCCCCAAGTACTGGTACGTCCGTACTTTCACCGCCAAAAGATAAAGACTTCTCAACATGGTCAATTGAGGATAATAAATAGTGCCATGTGCCTTGTGACGGCCTGCGAACAATAGGGTCATCCTTACCATCCCCATCTACATCACCCAAAAATGGGTAATCGCCCACTTGGCCTAAGGTCAAACTGTCATAATCACCCGTCGCATATTGAATATCCCAACTGCCTGACTCTGGCTGCCATACCACTATGTCGTTTTTACCATCGCCGTCTATATCACCTAGTAACGGCACCCCTGTATTGGCAAAACCTAAGGTCTCATTATGTATGCCTTGGCCAGATTGACTCGATTTACTGTAATAGGTTTGTGTACTCGGGCGCCAAATTACATAGTCTGCTCGGTCGTCTTTATCTACATCACCTTTAACCGCTGGAGTGAGCTCTTGCACTAAGGTCTGTCTAGCCTTCCACGTACCCAGTACCGGAATGTCTGTGGCATTCGAACCAAAACTGACCGCTACAACACTGCCTGAATCCGAACTTTTATAATAAAAACTGCCATTAGTAGGGCGTCTAATAGATAAGTCGGCTTTACCATCTCCGTCATAATCTGCCGGGGTCGGAATATCCGTTGATTGGGTGCCAAAACGAGTATCGTGTCTTTTACCTGTACTGGAATGATAGATATACCAAGTGCCGCTCGTAGGACGCCAGATACCCACATCGGTTTTACCGTCACCATCATAATCGGCTGGCGTGGGAATATCAGTGCTTTGAGTGCCCAATGACTGAGTACGGGTTTTACCATCACTACTCCAACGCATGTACCAAATACCACTGCGCCAGATAGCAAAGTCTACACGACCATCAGCATCATAATCGCCCAGCACTGGCACATCTGTGGCGACTGAACCAAAGGATAGAGACTTTTGTGCATGCCCTTGAGATGATAATAAATACAGCCAACTTCCGCTTGATGGTCTACGCACTATGGGGTCGACTTTGCCGTCTCCATCAACATCCCCTAAGAAAGGATAATCACCTTGTTGACCTAAAATAAAACTATCTGTTTGACCTGAGTCTAACGTCACTTCCCATTGACCACTCTCGGGACTCCACACCACGATATCTTCTTTGCCATTACCATCCACATCACCTGACAACGGTACCGAATAACTGCTTTGCCCCATTACCTCAGCGTGAGTAGTTTGCAGTGAAGCCACTGACTTCCCATAATACGTTTGGGTCTCTGGACGATAAATTAAATAATCCGCTCGGCTATCATGGTCAACATCACCTTGAACCGAGGGCGCGATGGGCTCTGGCTCTGGCTCTGGCTCTGGCTCTGGCTCTGGCTCTGGCTCTGCAGAGCTTACTACCGTAATATTTTGTTGAATACAGGCCGCTTTAGAATCATCGTTTAAATTAATAAAATCGCGATTCACAGCCTCAGCACAGGCATACAAGGTCACAGTGCCTTCTGTACTCGGCGCTTGAAAACTAAAACCCCAGGTTTTTTCTTTATTCGAAAGGCTACTTATACTGTCAGGCGTATGGGTGAGTTCGCCCGATACTTTTTGCAAGCCACTACCGCTATTTAAACTACCACTAGAGACAGCAATGTTAATGCCTGCCATTGGGGTAAAAACAGAAGAAGGAGGGGAGATTTTTAACAACAAGGCCATGTCTATGCTCTGACCTGGCTCTACCGTCATAGCACCGTCATAAGTTAAACTAGATTGATAATCACTGCCGGAATGACAACCCGTATTACAAGTCAATCCTTGTTTGCCCGAACGACCTGTTTGACCATTTACACTGGCTAATAACTCAGAAGAAAACAACGCACACAAGACTAATAAAAATTTCAGTTTAACCATATCGCAATTCCATAATACGCAACTAAGAAATCATAGCAGAGCTAATGATAGTGACTGCTATAATTTTAACCAATTTACGAATATTACATGGATATCTAAATATTGTCTCTAATAATCAGACAAATCCCGAGTCACTTAAATTGAATGTAAACTCAGGTTAAAAAATTAATAATATTTGTTTTGAAAAGTAGGATGGCAAGCGGAGTGAGGTACACGAATTACAAAATGTTACCTCACTCTTTATAAAGGATAGGACGTAAATAGCCTTTAAATTTAAATTATGATTGTCGGTTATAGATCATCCAAAAAAGCATCTAAGTCGTCATCAAGGGCGGCTTCTTCTTCAGATTGTTCCACTTCGCCATCATTCACTTTATATTCTAAATTTTGAAAATAGGCACTTTTAACGAAGGCATAAGGATCAGTAGAATTGGCCAGTTGTTGTTCTTGCTCAATAATAGATGCACGACTTTCAATGGCTTTAATACTGGTACGCAGTACTGACAGGTATAGGTTTAAGCTATCAATTGGCGAATAGGCACTGTCAACAACATCACCTACTGAACTTCGCACATCACTTGGACCCATGGCTGGTATCATTAGGTACGGGCCAGTTTGCACCCCCCACTTACCTAATACTTCACCGAATTCTTCTTCTTTGGTTTGCAATCCAATTTCACTGGCAACATCAATAGTGCCCAACAAGCCCACTGTAGAATTTAATAAAAATCGGCCTAAACTTATAAAGGTTCCATCCAGTTTACCTTGTAATAAGTTGTTAATTGCAAAAGATGGCTCTTCAAGGTTTTCAGCTGCATTTAACAAACCTGTACGAGCAAACTGTGGCATATAATCAACATAAGCAATCGTCACAGGTCTTAAAATATATTCATCAAGTACATCATAGTTAAAGTCCCACAACGCTCTATTCACCGGCTCAAAAGGATCTTTAGGATCCTCGTAAACTGCCACTTGTTGTTGGTTTTTATCTGTACTGGCACACCCAGTTAACAACAAGAAAGCACATATAAAACCAAAAATAAACGTCCTATTCATTACAATTCCCTACTTATTAAAATACTTTCTTTATTCAACTCAGTGGCACTCAAATCCACTATTTTCTCGCCTTGAAATTCACCAGCCGCTTGAGCAACATTACCGTCAACAGACACTCTTGCTACCAATTTAGCGCTCTCTAATTGCGACAAAGTATACGTCCCCATCATGGCATTTTGGTTTGACAATTCTATCACTAAAGGAAATTCACCCAAGGGCATCTTAACCACAGCGGCAGGCATTCTATTAGTCCCCGATGCGGCTTGAGCAAACACAAACAAAAACCCGGCTTCAGGTAA
Source organism: Paraglaciecola sp. (assembly GCF_051252315.1). Taxonomy (GTDB): domain Bacteria; phylum Pseudomonadota; class Gammaproteobacteria; order Enterobacterales; family Alteromonadaceae; genus Paraglaciecola. The sequence continues at coordinate 30,065 of NZ_JBPOFP010000026.1, forward strand.
CTTTGCTTTTAGCTCTGGCGCGATATCAACTGTAATTTCCACACGTTTATCAGCCCCACTAGACTCATCACTAGTTGCTTCAGGATTATTGGCTAGAGGAGTAGCCGCGGGTTGTGATTCACCATTTAGTTGAGCAATACGTTGATTAATCGCCGCATAATTAGGGTCTGACTCGTCGACATAATTAAGTAACTTCTGCCAGTTTTGCACCGCTAACGTTTTGTCACCCAACTCAGAAGCAACCACAGCCAACATGCCCATAGCACTGGTGTTATCAGGCTCTAATGACAATATATGCAACAATACTTTTTTGGCATGTGAAATTCTTTGCTCTTGCCCGGTCATTAACAAAGCCTGAGCATAGCTTGCTAACGTGCCAGTATTATTTGCATCGTATTTAAGAGAACGCTCAAAAGCTTCAATCGAAGTATCGATACGATTAAGTGCGCCAGAAACACGGCCTAGTAACATCCAACCGATAGGGTCTTCTGGCTTTTCTAACAAGCGGCTTCTAAGACCTAAAGCAAAGTCTTGCATATCTTCCAAAGTTAGATTTTCATCTCCTTGTAAAATACGTTGCCCTAAATCACTGGTTTTGAGTTGCACTGCTTGCCAATGTTTAACTTTATTTAGCTGACTAGCTTGATAATAAGTTGCTCCACCCACAGCTAAACTAATCATTAAACCGATTAACAACATCCACTTACCACCAGATTGAAGCTTGTCTTTTTCTTTGACTTCATCTAGCAATGCAAGTTTAAGTTCATTTTCAGCTTGTTGTTTATCTTCTTCGGTTAATAAACCTTGTTGCTGTTCTGCACTAAGCTCTAACATTCTCTGACGGATCAAATTTGTATTCGTCAAACTATGTTCTTGTATAGACTGTCGTTTTCGAACCCAAGGTAAAATAGCGATAAGTACTGCTAACAAAATTAACAAACTTACCCCAATGTAATAATCACTCACTCTTCACGCTCCAAAATTTCTTGGGCTTTTTTTAGCTGGCTATTATCAATTTGTGGCACACTCTTTTTGCGGCTTCGAACTATCCAACTTAATGTTCCCACAACAAAAAACAAAGGTAATAACCATAACCAGATTGTCATTGAATTAACTGGCGGTTCATAAAAAACAAAATCACCATACCTTTGTTTCATGAAGTCCACTACTTGCTGTTTAGTCTGTCCCTTTTTAACTAATTCATGTACTTTTCGTTTTAAATCGACCGCTATCATGGCGTCAGAATCGGCTATATTTTGATTTTGACACTTAGGGCAACGAAGTACTTTAGTGAGCTCTAAAAACAAGGCTGTTTGTTTTGGATCGTCAAATTTAAACTTATCTTCCATGGCCATACTCGAAGTGATAGTAAACAAGAATCCCAAAATTATTAAAACTGGCTTAAACATTATTCTGCCTCCAGTTGTGCATATACAGCAGCAAATTTATTAGTCCAAACTCTAGGGTTCAAATCACCAATATGATGTAAACGTATTTTCCCTTGTTTATCTATCAAATATGTTTCAGGAGCACCCGTTACCCCTAAATCTAATGACAAGTTTCGTTTTACATCAAAAATATTAAAGGCATATGGATTACCTAATTGGCTATACGTTTGATTCACTTCTTGCTGCACACGTTGTACTGTTTTAATGCCAAAATCAGGGTCAATATCTTGGTCATAATACAAACCGACTATATGTTTTCCCTCAACTTGTAATTGTTTAAGGTAAGGCAATTCAATTGCACAAGTTGTACACCAGACTCCCCAAACATTTAGTAAGGTAATTTTGCCTTTAAATACTTCTTGGGTATACGTTTTTTGGGTGTTCATTAAATCTGGCAATACAAACTCAGGCACCTCATGATCGAGCAAAGTAGACTGGTGTTCTCTTGGGTTTGAAAAAAGACCTTGATATAGAAAGGTCAATAACCCTAAAAAAATAAAGAGCGGAATTAAGTAAAAAGCCGTTTTTTTCAAGATACTTGCTCCGATACCGGTTTCGTTTGAGAATGACCTGTTTGCTCAGTCGGTTGATAGACTTTTGGGGCCTCGGTTTTTTTGGCTTTGCCTTTTTGCGCTAATTTAGCCATGCGATAACGCCTATCAGATATAGATAAAACACCACCTAAAGCCATTATAAAGGCGCCCCCCCAAATCCATGTGATAAATGGTTTGACATAAATTCGAATCGACCAATCACCATTTTTTAATTGCTCGCCCAAGGCTACAAATAGATCTCGAGTAAACCCAGAATCAATTCCTGCTTCGGTCATAACGTTTCTTTGAATGGGATAAAAACGCTTTTCAGCGACTAGCGTCACGATTTTTTGATTGTCTTGCAATACCTCTACTTTTGCTAAATCAGCAGAGTAATTAGGTCCTTGATGAGCGGTTACGCCTTTAAATACAAACTCATAACCTTGTACAAGAATTTTATCGCCTGCAGTCATTCGTACATTTCGCTCATCACTATAAGCACTGACTAAGGCCATACCGATTAAAGCAACGGCAAAACCTAGGTGACCAAGCACCATTCCCCAATGACTACGAGTGAGTTTTGTCAGTTCAGAAAAATCAACACCGTCGTTCGAACCCGGCTTACTAATTCTTTGTTGCACTTCCATGATAGTGGTCACCACTATCCAAAAACTCATGACTAAGCCCAGCGCAGCCATATAACTCGCTTGTTCATAATTTAGGTTGATCAAGATGGCACCACTCAAGCTGATACCCAAAGCAATAAATAACTGTTTATATAATGCTTCTGGTGCTTGATTCTTCCATCTAGAAAGCGGCCCAATTCCCATAAAGAAAACAAAAGGAACAATAAGATAGGTGAACATTTGATTAAAGAATGGCGCGCCTATCGAAATAGAGCCTAAACCTAATTCTTTGTGCACCAATGGAAATAACGTTCCCAACAACACAACCAATGTCGCAGCTGTTAAAAATACGTTATTGCCCATTAATAAGACTTCACGAGACACTAAACTATATTGACCATTACTTTTAACTTGTGAGGCGCGTAAAGCATATAAAAATAGCGAACCGCCAATAATTACCGCTAATAACCCCAAGATAAACAATCCTCGACTAGGATCACTAGCAAAAGCGTGTACCGAAACCAACACCCCAGAACGTATTAAAAAAGTACCTAATAAACTCAATGAAAATGCTGATATGGCTAAAAACACAGTCCAAGATTTAAACACTTTACGCTTTTCAGTTACTGCCAAACTATGCATTAAAGCCGTACCCGCTAACCAAGGCATAAAGGCAGCATTTTCAGAAGGATCCCAAAACCACCAGCCCCCCCAACCAAGTTCGTAATATGCCCACCAACTACCTAAAGCCAAACCTAATGTTAAAAAAGACCAAGCGGCAATTGTCCAAGGCCTAGACCACCTAGCCCAAGTCGAATCTAGCTGACCAGAAATCAACGCAGCAATGGCAAAAGAAAATGCCACTGAAAAACCAACATACCCCATATAAAGCATAGGTGGATGAATGATCATGCCAAAGTCTTGCAATAGTGGATTTAGGTCTTTGCCGTCAATGGGATAAAAAGGTAATAAACGATCAAAAGGGTTAGAGGTCAGTAACATAAACAAATAAAAGCCTATGCCTATTGCGCCTAACACAGCTAATACTCTAGCAACCATTCTGACTGGGATGGCTTTGCTAAACAGTGCAACTGCTACTGTCCAAGTGGAAAAGATCATCACCCACAATAAAAATGAACCCTCGTGTCCACCCCATACCCCTGTGTACTTATATTGAATTGGCAGCGATGTACTCGAGGTATTAGCCACGTAAGCCAAGCTGAAGTCGTCAGTTACAAACGCGTAGGTTAAACAGAAATAAGAAAAACCCGTGAATAAGAACATACCTATAGCGAGTGGTTTTGCCATTGCCATCATTTGAGGGTGATTTTTATAGGCTCCCCACATCGGGTAAATTGATAACAAAATAGCGGTTACCAATGCCATCACTAATGAAAAATTACCTAATTCAGCCAACATAATTAGTATTTAGCTCCCTGTTGCTGTTCGTTATTAGGATTAGCTTGGTTAGGATTAACATGTTTTATACCTTTCATTTTTTCAGCTAATTCAGGTGGCATGTATTCTTCATCATGTTTGGCTAAAACTTCATGAGCTTGTATATGATTTTTTTTAGTTAACACCCCTGTGGCAACAATCCCCTGTCCTTCGCGGAACAAATCAGGCAATAATCCCTGATAACTGACGGTTACAATGGGTCCGGTATCTTGTAAGTCAAAGCTTACATCTAAGGTTTCTTCGTTCCGTTTTACCGAACCAGGCACTACCATGCCACCTATCCTGAGCCTTTGCCCTACTTCTGGTATAACCCCCTCTTTACCTTCAATAATTTCACTTGGGGTATAAAACAAATCTATATTCTGACTAAGTGCATATAACATTAGTCCAATGGCAGCGCCCAATATCAACACTATTGCGGATACTGTAATCAATCGTTTTTTACGTCTAGGATTCATCTTGTTTTTCCGAATTACACTGATGTTTCAGCTTGTTTCTCTTTAGCGGATTTTATGCGAACTTGTCTGGCGTGTTCATTTAAAATTTGAGCCATTAATTTTCGTTTGGCAAATATTGAGTCCAGCCATAACAAGGTTAAACTAGTTAAACCAATACCAAATGACAACCAAACATATAAACCATACCCACCCATACGCCAAAAATCTTGCATGTTATCAAAATACATAATTAATCCTGTTTTTTCGCGGGTTGAGACGAGGCTTCATCAACATTTATACCGGTATGTTTTTGTGCAAGAGAAACCACCCATGGGCGCTTAATTTCTCGTCTTAAAATTTCGTTTTGCAAACGTATTAACACAATCGCTCCACACGCCATTGACCATCCAAATAAAGACACAAAAAATGGCAATAACATTTCAAGTGGCATAGATGGTTTGTCCATTTTCATCAGGGTGGCTCCTTGATGTAATGTATTCCACCACTCAACAGAATAATGAATTATGGGTAAATTGATGATACCAACAATGGCCATCACCCCTGCGGCTTTACTGGCTTGTTGTTTATCATCAAAAGATTTATATAGTGAAATCACTCCAAAGAATAAAAACAGCAACACTAATTGAGAGGTCATTCTGGCATCCCACTCCCACCAAGTTCCCCACATAGGCTTACCCCATGCGGCACCTGTCAATAATGAAACAAATGTCACAACAGCTCCTACTGCTGCAATAGCCATCATAGACATATATGAAGTTTTGACTTGCCACACCAAACCCACAAATGCAGAAACAGCCATGCCCATGTATAAACTTTTAGATAAAATTGCAGTGGGTACATGGATATGGAAAATACGGTATGAGTCGCCTTGTTGGTAATCAGCTGGAGAAAAAGCCAATCCCCAAGCTGCTCCTACAACTAAACCCACTAGGCCTAAAATACTAAACCAAGGTAATAACCGTTGGCATAATTGATAGGTTCTTTCTGTTTTTGCGTAAGGATGTAACCACTTCCACATTAGGTCTGACTCACTCTAAGTGCGTAAGCTATGGCAAAAGGAGCCAAAGCTAAAGAGAAAAGAAACATGGCGCCAATAATGGCAATTTGCCCGCTATATTGTAAATTCATTGCCGCAGACTCAACTGCAGATGTAGCAAAAATAAGTAACGGAATAAACACAGGCAACAACAATAAAGCCAACAAAACACCACCTCGGTTTAACCCCACCGTTAAGCCAACCGCAATCGCCCCGATTAAACTTAGAATTGGCGTACCAATTAATAAGCTGATAACCAAAGCCCAATACATGGGTTCTGTTAAGTGTAAAAACAATGCCAATAAAGGTGAAATCAAAATAAGAGGTATAATGCTGCTTAGCCAATGCACAAATACTTTAACTAATGCAGCGGCGGCGAGTGGCACTCCTGACAATATGAGTTGTTCCAATGAGCCATCTTGAAAATCATCTCTAAACAGGCGTTCCAAACCCAATAACGAAGATAAGATGGCAGCAACCCAAATAACCCCAGGGCCAATCAATTGCAGAGTATTGGGCTCAGGTCCCACCCCTAAAGGAAATAAACTAATCACTAAAATAAAAAACAACAATGGCTGCATCAACTCAGCTCTTTGTCTATAAGCCAAAGATAAGTCTCGCTTTAATAATGCTTTAAGTGCAGCCATTAAATCCGATACTCCAACGTCAATTCTTGAGTGGGATAATCTAATTCCAACATTTGATGTGATGTCATGATCACCGCTCCACCATTCGACAAATAATCTGTCAGTTTGTCACTCAAAACCTTTATACCTTGAGTATCTAGCGCGGTGAATGGCTCGTCTAATATCCACAATTTAGCGTGATCTTTTAACCAAAATCTAGCCAACGCAGTTCGCCTTTGCTGCCCCGCTGATAAATTCGCCACTGGAATATCTTCTAAACCAACTAAATTTAACTTCTCTAATATTTGATAAATTATTGAAGTGTTTACTACAACTTGATGGCTGTCACACCAATAACGTAAGTTTTCTACTGCACTTAAGCTGCTATTGATACCGAGTTTATGACCAAAATACACTAAGCTTTCAGAATAAAGTTCAATACAGCTTTTGATGTTTTCACCTTGATAAAACACAACTCCATCTTCTGGCTCTACGAGTCCAGTCAATACCCGTAATAAACTTGTTTTTCCTGCACCATTAGGTCCTTTTACATACAACAAAGAGCCAGAATCCACTGATAAATTCACCTGTTCGAATAATAATCTGTCGCGTTTTATGACTGACAAATTATGCGTAGAAAGTACCGCCAAGCGAATCCTCAATTATGGGTTTTATATATGCATGGATAATATCACAGCATTTCGCCCTAACCTACTTAACTCAATGTAAATTAGTAACAAATTGTCTTTGTTTAACTAGGGCTTAATTGTTTTTAGTGTACACTGATTCAATCTTTTATATTTAGGCCGATAACCTGTGTATGCCTGATATCCCTCAAACGCCAAATACGGTTTTACCTCAAACTCAAAGCCAGTCAACTCAAATAAATCAGTTGAGTCAATTAGCTGCTTCATCCGAAATAGCCAACCAAACTATTGAAGTCATGGTTAAACATTTAAGTGGTAACTTGCTCAACCTAACGCGAACTAAAGGGTTACTCAATAAGCCAGCGATTTTACCTCAAGCAAACATCCAAGGTAAGTTGAACAACAATCAAACGCATACACTTAAAGCATCAATAGTAAGTTCACCACAACTAGAGTTTTATTCTGCTAATTCAGTCAACCAACAAAAACTAATAAATTTATCTAACCAACAAATTCAATCATTACTCCAACTTCCACCTAAACAAATATTTGCTAGTTTGGTTAATGCACTAGGAGCAAATTTACAAAAAACACTGTCGACCAATGCCACTGTATTGAGTAGTTCTATAAACACAAGCCAAGCTAATACCATTCAATTGCAACAGACGTTACAACCAAATACAAAAATAAACATAACGGCGCCCGATAGATCTCACACTGACTTGCCAAAAGTCGCTAAAGAGAGCTCAATACTAAAACTACAAGTTGCTAGCAATACTCAGCCGATTACACTCAATATTCCCAAACGATCCCACCCTGTTTTTAGTCCTGGAGAAAAACTTGTATTAACACTAAAACCGGCCGGGGCAAGTTGGCAAGTAAACGCACAACCCACAAGCACAAGCACAAGCACAAGCAATTTTACAGCCCCAACAGCACTTAGTGATAAAAACCAAAGACAATCATTTTTGGTACCTCAAAAAGACAGCGTTGAACTTATTAAAGCCTTTGCAGTTCGTGACACTAAAAGTTTAGTAACTCAATTAGAGCTCCCGCTAAAACAAACAATACAATTGCTGACAAAAAATAAATCAGCTGACATTCAGTCATTAGTAAAAGCTTTGCAAAATCAGTCGATTGACAAATTGAGCATAGAGTTAAGTTCAACAAACAAACAACAACTCAGGATAGAAAGTAACCAACCTATTGCGACCATTCCAATCAACAAAGAGATCGCACAAGCACTTGCACCACTAAAATTACCCAATCAGAAAGAAATAATTAAATTAGTTAATCAACAACGTTATGCAGAGCAAGCCACTACGCGTTCAAACAATCCATCATTGGATGGCACTGTAAACCCTAAAATCACACCCGATACAAGTGACAAAGTGACACCACAACAAATTTTGGTTAATGCCATTAAACAGTTAGGTGATAACGCCAAAAGAGTATTATCGGCCAAAGCAGACACACCGCCTATAAAGCCCCATAATGATGTGAATGTACCGGCAAACAAAGCCATTCCAAATCAATCGACAGCAGAAAACCAAATAGTAAAAACCGATAATAATGCTGCTTTGGCTAATGCTGTAAAAGCGGCACCTAATGTCACACAAGCAGAGTTAAAACCCGATCTAAAACAACTAGCGGAATCATTACTACAAAGAGTACAGCTAGAACCTAGAACCAACAGTGTTATCACGCCTAAATTTTTAACGGATAAGAATCAACAACACCAGTTGATTCAACAATTATCTCGAATAGTACAAGCTAAAGCTGAAACTCCGAGTAATACGCTGATAAACATAGAGAAAACCTTAACTGATGGAGAGTTTTTTAAAACATCCTCAGACCTAAGCAATAAACAATTTGTGGAACAGGTTTTACAACAAACCAAAAGTGCATTACCTCAAAGCAAAGAAACAGATCCTCAAAATATTAGACAATTACTCAGCTCTCCGGCATTAAATTTATCAGCTAACCAATTAACTTCACCTGCCAACCAATCAGGACTAGTGAGTGGTTTAGTGGCACTATTACAAGTATCTCTCGGGGCACGATTAGCCAAGAACCAAAATACTCGCAGTGAATTGGTAGCTCGAACTTTAAACTCGATCTTGCCCAGCATGACTAAAGCACCTAACAAAATGACGGCAAAAAGCCTAAATGAGTTTTCGCAATTAGAACAAAAACACCAACTAATGCGAGAAATAGGCAGGTTATTGTCTGGACACCAAGCCAATAAATTAAGCAATGCTGAGCAAATGTTACAAGGCCAAGAGAGTCTTTATTACAACTTACCTACTGTCATGGGCGGAATATTTAAAGATGTCGAATTATTGATTAAACGAGAAGAAAAACAGTCTGAACAAAAAGATGCGGAGCAAAACGCCAATCAAACTTGGCAACTGACAATGAAACTAAGTGTAGGTGAACTAGGTGAGTTATTAACTAAAGCGAAACTTAGACCTGACAACCTAGAGCTTAACTTTTATGCTTCGAATGAAGAGGTCAAGTTACAAGTCATGAACTATTTACCCTTATTCAAAAGAAAACTTAAATCATTAGGAATTGAAGTAAATAAAAGCCAATGCCAGCTTGGAAAAATCCCGGTGTCATTACAACAACGTCCCTATCACGTATTTCAAACTAAGGTGTGACATGACAAAACAAGCTTCTTCTACAAACAAAACAAAGAGTGCCGTTGGATTGAAATACCAACAGGATAACAACAAAGATGCACCTAAAGTTATTGCCAAAGGATTTGGGGAATTAGCAGAAGAAATTATTACGCTAGCTCAGCAAAATGGTGTCCTTATTCATCAAGATCCTTATCTCAGTGATTTTTTAGCGACATTAGATTTAGGCCAAGAGATTCCAGACCAGCTTTATCACGTGATAGCAGAACTCATTGCATTTTCTTATGTATTACAAGGGAAAATTCCTGACAGTTGGGCTAAAACTCATGGAAAAGTGTCTAAAAAAGTATAATTCAACCAACGTTTTACAAAAAATAAACTAAGGTTAATGAATTACTGAAATTTATTTTAATCATTAATTTCAGTTATTTGATTGTCAGCCGAAATATCTATTAAGGATTCGCTTTGTTATTTATACGCTTCTTGACTTATTCGTTAAAATAAAAATAAATATGTTGTGGAAAAGTAAATCTAACGTAAAGTGATATTAAATATAAGATTCTTCTTAAGTGACCTAGAGATATTGTAGACACACAAAAGTGTGTAGATTTATACAAAATTTTAGGTAGTACGAAATAATATTAGGCAAAAGCTAGAGATACTCTTTAGTAAATAAAAGAAATATTTTAACAGTACATATTGTGGAGCCATTAATAATGTTGGTGAGTAAAAGCAAATACCTAGCACTAGAGCAACAATTAGCAAATGTGGTACGAGAAAAAAATTTACTTGAACAGGAAAATCAACAATATGTTCAACAAATTTCTGCACTACAAGCTTCAGTAAATGAAACACAAGAATTAGACCTAAATAACCAAGTTTGGCCAAATTTACTCTCTTGTATTCAACAAATTACCAGCATAAGAGAATCGGTTGCTTATTCATACGAGCAAATTCATACCGAATCTCAATCAATTGAACACTTAAATGAAACTCTTGGTTCGGGTCAAGAATCGATCAGCAATATTGCGAGTGGCATGGAAGAAATTACCGAAAAAATGCAAAACATGTCGCAAAGCATGGCCAATTTGGAGGCAATTGCTGACAGCATTAATTCTTTCGTTGAAACCATTTCTAAAATATCAGATCAAACCAACTTACTAGCCCTAAACGCCGCTATTGAAGCAGCTCGAGCAGGTGATGCGGGTCGAGGCTTCTCTGTAGTTGCTGACGAAGTTAGAAGCCTTGCAAGTAACACCAGTAAATCTGCCGAAGAAGTAGGCGGACTTATAGCTAGAATAAAACAAGATACAGAGTCGGGTGTGAAATTTGCCAATGCACTTGAAGAATCTAATGTTGAGTTATCATCAACCATTTCAGGATTAAACGAAAGTTATGGTGGTATAAACGCAAACATTAGTACTATGAAAGATTCAATCACTACTGCTGTTGATAGAACCTTTATTCAAACGATTAAGTTAGATCATGTGGTGTTTAAAGGCGATGTGTACGAATTAGTGTTAAGTAACTCTAATCAATCTGCCGATTCCTTATCGGATCATAGAAGTTGTCGATTTGGTAAATGGTATTATGGAGAAGGAGCAAGTCAACATTCCAACTCCTCACCTTTTAAAGCAATCGAAAAGCCTCATGCAGACGTCCACCAATTTGGTTTAGAAGCTATTTCTCACCAGAAGAATGGCAATACAAAACAGTGCCTAGACTATCTAGAAAAAATGGAACAGGCCAGCGGCCAAGTTTTACAATTATTAGATGAAATATCTTAATCCAATTTAAAACCACAGTTATTATCTAAATATTTAGGTAATAACTGTATTTTTATCAATTTAACTGTCTTAACGGCATTATTACTTTTCATAAATTAACTTGCACAAGTTAACGTTAATTTACAGTCGATATCTTTTAAAAACCGATTAATTTTTATAGGGACTGGGATTTCAATCGAATTTGACTGCTTTGTAGAATTTATTAATAAGTCACAATCCTGCATAGGAATTTTTTGCCTAATAAAAAACAAGTTAATATCGTCGAATTTATCTTCAAGTAATGGGACCCTAGCCTCAAATGTATCGCACCCATCATTGAGAGTGTAACTAGCCCCCTCAATTTCCCAGCATAAAGTAATGGCTTGCAATTTATTTAATTTCAAGAACCTAAAACATATCTCAACACTCATTTACGACTTCCTTTTTATACAAGCTAACCAAAAAATTATCACATAGAAAAATCCAAAATAATATCAGTATTCAAATTAGCCTAAGGCCCCCCCTTAAGACTCAAAGTACTAATACCTTTATTTCAGTTGGCTTGAGTAAATTTATTTGACTACACTCTAAATAATTAAATTGTGAATTAGGAATAAAAATGACTAATAATCAAAATATTAAGCAAATAATTAGTACCAATCTGGCTCAAATACCGATCTCAGAAGTCATGTCAAAAACGATTCTAACGGTTTATGAAGGCTGGTCCATAAAGCGCCTGTCACAGTTCTTCCGAAAACATCATATTTCTGGCGCACCTGTTATTGCTGCAGACGAAGAGTTAGTTGGCGTAGTCACTCAGTCAGACATTATTAAATTTGAAAGTTCTGATCCTGATAAACAACAAATTCAAAAGCTTATTCGTGAATACTGTGGTCCGTTTGGCCAAGAAGCTGACGAAACTGAAATCACCAGAATTCAGCAACGGGCAAACGAATACTGTACCGTTAACAGCATAATGACTAAGCAAGTATTATCAATAGACCAAGAATCCAACCTCGACCTTGCGTATAAACTAATGGTTGAGAAAAACATCCACCGTCTTTTTGTGACTCAAAGGGGATTACTAATCGGAGTTCTAACGGGTATGGATATTTTGAGAATGCTGCAAAAATCTTAACGCTACCAACCGACAGTTTTAATTTCATGGCGAATTGCTTTTGCTAATGGAGCTTGAAGAGCAGCATGCCTTTTGTGAATAAAATGAAATACGTTTTCTTCATGTAAATATTCAGAGGAGACTTTTAAACTAGAAACATCCAATAAGAATTTTCCAGATTCTACATGCTTAATAACGAGAGTGTAACGAACTCTATTTTTCTTTAACATCTCGGTCAGCTTATCTATCTGAGATATTCTAATAATATTTATTGGTTTATTTTTAATAACATCATCAAAAGCTTGCTTACCGTGCATGGTTACTAATGAGTTATTGGGGTTATCGAGAACTGAATTTTCGCAATGAGGTACATTACTCGTGCAGGCTAAAAAAATCTGAATTTTCCCCAAGGACTCTTCAACTTTAACCAAATTTTTAAACTTCTGACTGAATGACTCTACTCGCCCTATATCTCCATCATAAAACCCAGAATCCGATAAAACCTGAGATCTAGAAGTATTATCATAATCAACTGATACGCGATAACCCAGCTGGCTATAAGCGTTGGTAATTATTTTATGGAGATGATTTCGTACATATGGAATATCTAAACCCACCAACTTTATTAATGGCTTAGTGTTTGGCTCTTCTTCCGCTCCATTCACACCAAGCGTCCATAAAATAGACAGCAGAATAAAACAATATCGTTTAAACACAGAGTACTCCTTTCTAAAACACTGTAACTATCCGTAAAACAGTAACCATTAACTTACAATATCATTAAAACAGTTTTTCAGACACAAAAGGGATTCGCTCAAAAGTCCTTGTCTATTTTAAATAAATTACACCTAATAAATTAAAAACAGTTAGAATAACCTTAAATAAATTAAGGTTAATGACAATAACAATGACAGATTGCAGTTTTTTCGATCAAAGCTTACTTAAAAAATACAACACTAGCGGACCAAGGTACACCTCTTACCCGACTGCTTTAGAGTTTAATAGCGAGTTTACCAACGAAAAATTTACTTCTGCACTAAGTCAATCCAACAATCCTAACTTGTCCTTGTACGTGCATATCCCGTTTTGCCACAGCCTTTGTTATTATTGTGGTTGCAATAAAATTGTCACTCGTCAAAAGCATAAAGCAGACACATATCTTGATTACTTAAGTCAGGAAATTACAAATAGAGCCAAGATATGTTCAAACAAAACTATTCGTCAGTTACATTTTGGTGGAGGGACACCTAGTTACTTATCTGCTAAGCAATTGAGCAGAATTGTTAATTTACTAAAATCGAAGTACAACTTTTCAAATGACATTGAAATGAGTATTGAAATAGACCCAAGAGAAATAGAATTAGATTTACTCGACCACCTATATTCATTAGGCTTTAATCGCGTCAGCATTGGAGTTCAAGACACAAATACCAAAGTTCAACACGCCATTAATCGCCCACAATCCTTTGCGTTTATTCAAAAGTTAATAAAAAGAGCCAAAAAACTTGGATTTGATTCAGTAAACATCGACCTTATTTACGGCTTGCCCCACCAAACTCAAGAAACCTTCAAGCAAACACTCGTCGATGCCAAAACCTTAGACGCCGATAGGATCTCATTATTCAGCTATGCACATTTACCCAGTCGTTTTGCTGCTCAACGAAAAATAAAGGATGAATGGCTGCCTTCAGCAGACAACAAATTCATATTAATGAAACAAGCTATCGTTACACTTAGTTCACTAGGTTACGAATTGATTGGTATGGATCATTTTGCAAAACCAAACGATGAACTTGCAATAGCTCAAAAAAATGGCGTTTTACACAGAAACTTCCAAGGTTATACCACGTTAAAAAACTGCAACTTGTTAGGTTTTGGCGTCTCGGCTATCAGCTCCGTGGATAATACCTTCAGTCAAAACAACAAAGTATTAAAAGACTATTATCAGCATATTGAACAAGATAATCATGCTGTTGTAAAAGGTCTGACATTAGCAGCAGACGACTTGATTAGACAATATGTGATCAGTGAATTAATGTGCAACTTATTTGTAGATAAACAGCAAGTATCTAAGTTATTTGATATTCAGTTCGATCAATATTTTGCTGAAGAATTATCAAGTCTAGACACTTTTGAAAAAGACAACTTATTAATCAACAGAGTTGAAAATATTCAAATATCCCCAAGTGCAAGATTACTAGTCAGAAATATATGTATGTCATTCGACATATACTTAAATCAACACATCAACCAACAGAGGTTTTCACGAGTGATTTAGAGTAGTACCAACCTGCATTGAGGTTAGATCAATGGCGTTTGCTCTAATATTTCAATCAGGCGCTGAATGCCCTTACCTTTATTCGCTAACTTCCAAGCTGTAAATAATTCGACGGATAATTCACCTTCATCAACCTTTACTTCAACCAGGTCACCACTATTTAATAGAGGCTGTATTCTTTGTCTTGGTAGATACCCTACTCCAATTCCTCGTACTATTGAGCGAATTTTTTGTTCGACACTTGAGACATAAAAACGTCGACTTTGCTCAATTATGTTGCTTGATCTTGGCACATCATTTTTTGCAGAGTCATGCACCACTACTGTTCGATAGTGATTAATATCTAACTTATTTATTGGCTGCTTAAAACGAGCTAACTCATGTTTTTTTGCCACAACTAAAACGACGCTAATATTGCCAATGGAAGAGGTTCTAAAACCTTGATGCAAAGGAGCTGGAGCTGGAGCCCCCAAGACTAAATCCACCTTGTCTTCTTTTAACACTTCCCAGGTGCCGTTCATTACCTCCTCAGACAAATCAATTTCTATATTTGGGTGCTCTGCCAAAAATTGCTTTATAGGCGCATACAAATATTCAGCGTCAATGATAGAGTCATAGGCAATACGTATTTTCGGCTCCCAGCCATGAGCAATTGTTTGGGTTTGTTCAGATATTTTGCTTACTGCACCAATTAGCTTACGTCCTTCATCAAGTAAATGGCGACCAGCTGGCGTTAAAACGGAACGTCTTCCCTGCCTTACAAAAATGGTAACAGAGAGTTGTTCTTCTAATTTTTGCACTATGTACGATAAAGCCGAAGGGACTTTATTAAGTTGCTCCGCAGCTGCAGCAAAACTGCCTCGACTTTCGATGGCATCTAAGACTAATAAAGCTTCTAACGTTATAGGAGAATGATACATGGCTTCAAATGTTCAATTATTTTGAACATATTAAACAAAATATACATCTTATTTCAATAATTGTTCAGCTCTATTATTTCTGTGCTTTAAAAAATTCAGATTAACAACAGGAAAATAGAAATGAATAATTCAATATATAAGAACATCTTAAGCAGCAAAAATATGGTTTCGACACTCCCCTTACGTTTAGTTGCCGGAGTAGTATTTGCCGCTCATGGCGGACAAAAATTATTTGCATGGTTTGGTGGTTATGGGCTAGAAGGCACTGGACAATATATGGCTTCCATTGGCCTGGCTCCTGGTTATTTAATGGCAGTATTAGCTGGCAGTGTGGAATTTTTCGGAGGATTACTTTTAATCGTGGGGCTTTTAACACGTCCATCAGCATTAGCATTGGCATTTACTATGCTAGTAGCAATTTTAACCGCACATATTAGTCATGGTTTGTTCATGAGTAATAATGGTTACGAATATGCATTAACTCTACTTGCACTGACCATAACCTTAGTCTTACAAGGCGGTGGGAAATATTCTTTAGACCAGCTAATTTATCAGCGAGTAAAATAAATATCTTTCAGTTTACAGGCCTATTACTAGGCCTAATAGGAACATAAAATTATGATTAAATACAATTCCTTCCAATCACTAGGTAAGGCCAATCATGGTTGGTTACAAGCAAACCATCATTTCAGTTTTGGCCAATACTACAATCCTAATCGTATGGGTTTTGGCAGTATACGAGTGATTAATGATGATAAAATTGAACCGAAAACGGGTTTTCCCACTCATCCACATGCCAATATGGAAATCATTACCTTTGTCCGCAGCGGTGAAGTATCTCATCAAGACAGTGTGGGCAACCAAGGAGTAACGAAGGCAGGCGAAGTACAAGTGATGAGCGCTGGTACAGGTATTCAACATTCTGAATACAACCAAACAAATGAACCTCTTACTTTGTTTCAAATTTGGATTGAGCCAAATATCAATAACGTAACCCCTAGGTGGGAAACCAAACCTTTTCCTACTCAGTTCAATAAACGCGGCTTGCCCTTATTAGTTTCGGGTTATGAAGAAGACAAAGGCCAAGCTTTATTCATATATCAAGATACGCGCATATATGGCGGGAAAATAAGTAAAGGTTATCAACTGACTCAATCACTTTCTCATCAAGCATATGTTTTAGTTTCAAAAGGACAAGTTGAGCTAATCAATCAAACACAAAATATTGAGATGAACCAAGGGGATGGCGCTGAAGTAACCGAACAAACCAGCCTAACTATATTAGCTAAAACAGACGCAGAAGTATTAATACTGGATGTTCCAAACTAAGGCGAGTCTTCACACAGGACCAAATAACTTTTAGGTAAACGGATAATGATACGATAAATTGGACACTGGTTGGATGTAAAGTTATGATTTTAAAATACTGTCAAAACTAAAGCTCTTCATGAGAAAAAACGAATATAGACAAATAAAAAAATTACTATTTTTCATATATTTGCTTAGTGTTCTTGGGTTTTCAACGACAGGGTTAGCCTCTGCTAAACCAATCCTTAAAATAGTTGATATCAATAACCTTCAACTCTTCAACACTGTGGTAGACATCAACCAAAAATCTGATTTG
>NZ_JBPOFP010000027.1:0-46806 GCF_051252315.1 Paraglaciecola sp.
CCGAGTTTTGAATACACCTTATTTGATGGCACAGATGATGACACAGCAGATGTCACTATTAACGTCACACCAGTGAATGATCCTCCGGTAGCGGAAGATGATTCTTTTACAGTAAACGAAGGTGCAACAGTAACTGGCAATGTGATCACCCATAACGATGGTGACGGCGTGGTAGACCATGATGGTGGAGACGGTGCCACACTGACAGTGACCCATGTTAATGGGGCAGCGTTAGTGTTTGATGTAGTGACAGGTTTTGCAACGGTAGCGATTAAAGATGGCACCTTGTTAATAGCCGAAAACGGTAGCTTTAGTTACGCCCACAATGGTAACGATCCTATTGGCGCATCACCGAGTTTTGAATACACCTTATTTGATGGCACAGATGATGACACAGCAGATGTCACTATTAACGTCACACCAGTGAACAACCCACCAGTAGCCGAAGATGATTCTTTTGATGTAAATGAAGGGTCTACTGTTTCAGGAAATGTTATTACCCATAACGATGGTGATAATGTTATTGATACTGACGGCGGTGATGGCGGCACTCTTAAGGTTACACAGGTCAACGGTAGTGATTTAGTCTTTGATGCTGCTGATGATGATTATGCCACTTTGACGATAATAGATGGCGTTGTTACTCCTATATCGTCAGTCGACGTTTTGTTATTTAATGGTGCAACAGATAATGGAATATTGCGAATTAATGCCGACGGAGATTTTACTTATGAAAATAAAGGTTTCCTTGCAGGTTCTACTCCACCTAAATTTGACTACACTTTAAGTGACGGCACAGATACAGATATAGCTGATGTGTCGATAAATGTTATAGCTAACGCTCCTATTGCCAATGATGACGCTAGTGGTTTTGTATATAGTGATGGAAATCCAAGGACAATTTCAGGCAATACAACTGGTTTAGGACGAGGTAGCTCAGGTGATGTTAGAGATGACTTTGGTTCAGATGGTTCTGGTTCTCCAGCACTTTTGCAAGTTGAATATCTAGGAGTGACACATACACTCGATGCGAGCCATACTTCAAGTAATCGCTTAGAAATATCTACCGATGTTGGTAGTTTATTTATTGATAATACAGGTGGATATCAATTTGTTGAAGCTGGACTAGAGTTAGGTGATTTCCCAGTAACCGCAGGTAATCGAGAAGATATTGTTTTAACCTTCGAATATACAATTCAAGATGGGGATTCTTTAAACGGTGATTTATCTTCGGCTGATTTGACTATCACTATATCGCCGCCTGCTGATGCACCAGTTCCAATTGGTTTATCTAATGATTTGGATTTAGATATTTATTTAAACCAAGGCGATACAATTAATACCGACTTTGACGTACAAGCTTTTGCACTCAATAATGATATTTCGGGTACGAACCCAACACAGCAGTATGACCTAACTAACATATTGTTAGATGGTGATGTTGGTAGGTTGGAAAAATATCTAGAAGTGAAAAGTAATTACGATAACTCCCGAGTACAGCTAGAAAACGAATTTGATAACAACAAATCGGATTCTGAAGAAGCAAGTGAATATGCTGCTAAAACTGTGACAAATACGCTGTTAGCGGATGGAGCGATTATTATCAGTGATGTAGCAGCTTCCACTAGCACTTCAAGCGCTGAGTTAGACTCCCAAGATTTGTTATAGTAACATTTGTCTTATACACGTGATTTTACATAACACCTTTAGTCTCCACTAAATGTGTTATGTTCTACATGTTTGTTTTAAGGAATCTGAATCTCAGTGCAATCCTCTGATAACCCCTCAAGTCCACAATGGTTGATTAACGCCTCCCAGCGATTAACGTCTGATCCATTATTAGATTGTTTAGTTTTATTGACAGAGCATTTTGGTGATCCTTGTTCATCGGAAGCGCTAACGGCAGGTTTACCTTCAACCGCTAATTACTTGTCTCCTGAACTTTTTCCTCAAGCCGCTTCTCGTGCAGGACTCAGTGCCAAACTTGTACGTAAAGGGCTAAACGAATTACCCAAAATGTTATTGCCTTGTATTCTGATGTTAAAAGATCAGCAAGCCTGTGTATTACAAGAATTAAACCTCGAACAAAACAATGCAATAGTGACCTTGCCTGAAACCGGTGGCGAAGAAAAACTAACAATTGAAGAATTAGAATCTAGTTTTGTAGGTTACATATTTCTTATTAAGCAGCAGTATCGTGGTGATAGGAATTTTGACGTACATATCCATGATTCAAAACAGCATTGGTTATGGCAACACATAAAAGATGCCACACCTATCTATAGGGACGTACTTATCGCCTCTATCATGGTTAATATATTTGCTCTCGTTTCCCCTCTATTTGTCATGAATATCTATGACAAAGTGGTTCCAAATCTAGCGTTTGAATCTTTATGGGTCTTAGCCATTGGTGCTTCGATTGCCTACATTTTTGATTTTATATTAAAGCAATTGCGTGGCTACTTGATTGATGCCGCAGGTAAAAAAATTGATATAGAAGTCTCAGCTAAATTATTTGCTAAAGTTATAGGTGTGCCTTTGGAAAAACGTGCCGCGAGTATTGGTGGCTTGGCAAAACAAATTACGGAATTTGATAATGTAAGAGAGTTTTTTTCGTCGGCTACCATTACTGCACTAGTCGATTTACCGTTTGCACTCTTATTTATGTTTTGTATTTGGTTAGTGGCCGGTGACCTGGTGTTGTTTCCTGTGATTGCTTCAGTACTTATCATTGCATATACATTATACAAGCAACCAAAACTTAAAGCTGCCATTGAAGAAAGTAATAAATTTTCTAGCTTACGTCATGGTCATCTGATTGAAAGTTTAGGGGCTTTAGAGTCTATTAAAGCCAACGGTGCCGAAGGCATTGTGCAAAACTCCTGGCAACAAATGATTGGCCATAGCGCTACCTGGTTATTAAAATCAAAAATGATTACTAACTCAGTGGTTAACCTTGCTAGTTTTATGGTTCAGGTTTCTATTATTGGGGTGGTGGTTTTAGGCGTATATCGTGTTGCAGATAACTTGATTTCTATGGGCGGTATTATTGCAGTAGTCATGTTAACGGGACGGGCCATTTCTCCAATAGCCAAATTAGCGGGGTTAATGACTCGTTCGAATCAAACATTTAGTGCTTTGAGACAACTAGATGGATTAATGGAGAAAGAAGGGGAATTTGAAGATAAAGCTCACTTACCCAGTCGCCCAAAACTTGCCGGTAATATCTGTGCTGATAATGTAAGTTTTACCTATCCAGATGTTCAAAAAACAGTATTACAGCCTATGTCAATCGACATAAAACAAGGCGAAAAAATTGCTATAGTGGGGCGAAATGGCTCAGGCAAAACAACGTTAGCTAAATTATTATTGGGCTTGTATCAACCTACAGATGGCAGCATTCGGTTTGATGGATTAAACCACCAACAAATACACCCTAGCGACCTTCGTCGCAATATTGGTTACTTGCCACAAGATATCACCTTATTTCATGGCACTATTCGAGATAATATTTTATTCGGCACTAAACAAGTTACCGAATATCAATTAATTCGAGCCGTACAATTGTCAGGTGTGAATGCTTTCACAGACAAGGACTCTCTTGGCCTTGATCAACAAGTAGGTGAAGGCGGTAGCACTTTATCGAGAGGACAGAGGCAGTCGATTGCGTTAGCTCGCGCAATTTTAAATACTCCACAAATATTGTTGTTAGATGAGCCTACTGCTAGTTTAGACGCTAGAGCAGAACAGCAGTTCAAACAATCAATTAGTGCGACTTCCAAAGACCGCACATTGTTATTAATTACCCACAAGACCGAATTATTGTCATTAGTCGACAGGATTTTAGTGTTAGACAATGGAAAGTTAGTGTTAGATGGACCTAAAGAAGTGGTGCTACAACAGTTAAATGGTGCTAAAAATAATTCGGTGAATAATTCATGAAAATCAGTCAAAAAGATTTAGAAATGGCTGATGATGTGTATGGAGCCATGCTAACTGAAGTGCCAAGTTTGCATCGATTAATCATATGGTCCATGGCAGGTTTATTAGTGAGCTTTATTATTTGGGCTTATTTTTCTAAATTAGATCAAGTGACATCGGGCACAGGTAAAGTGATTCCTTCTTCGCAGATCCAAGTCATCCAAAGTTTAGACGGAGGCATATTACAAAAGTGGTTTGTACAAGAAGGCATGCAGGTTATAAAAGACCAGCCTATAGCTAGAATTGATGACACTCGTTTTCGGTCAGATTTTGCGGAACAAAAACAAGAAGTGGATAGTCTTCGAGCTAATATCATTCGTTTAAGGGCTGAGTTATCGAGTATTTTAGTAGGTGATGATGAAGACTGGAAAGTGCAAATAGAAGTAAAGAAGAGCACTCCGGTTTTTCCAGACGACTTAAATATAAATGCAGAGTTCATGGTTCAACGTCAACAAGATGAGTACTCAAGTCGACTCGATAACTTAATAAATCAGTTAGCCATACAAGGCGAACAAATACGTCAGAGAGAACAAGAAATAACCGAACTTAAATCTAAAATTAATACGCTGGATATTAGTTATAAGTTGGCCAAAAAAGAACTGGCACTCACTCGTCCCTTGGCTGAAAAAGTCATAGTTTCAAAGATTGAATTGTATAAATTAGAACGCAGTGTCAATGACCTAAAAGGTGAGTTAGGTGCAGTGCGTTTGTTGTCACCCCAATTAAAATCAAGCTTGCAAGAAGCTAAATTAACCCGGTTAGAGACAGTATTATCTTACCGTAGTGAAGTCAGAGCTCAACTTAACGAACTACAAAATAACCTATCTCGGATTAACGAGTCGCAAGTGAGTGCGCAGGATAAAGTAACTAAGGCTCTCATTTTGTCTCCGGTAGTTGGTACGATTAAAACAATTCATGTTAATACCTTAGGTGGAGTGGTAAAGTCTGGTGAAACGATTGCTGAAATCGTGCCAACCGAAGACACCTTAATGGTTGAAGCTAAGATTAAACCAAGAGATATAGGATTTATTTATCCAGGTTTACCGGCTGTGGTTAAAATTACTGCCTATGACTTTGCGCGATATGGAGGGTTAACAGGTAAGGTAATGCATATTAGTGCCGATACTACTCAAGATGAGGAGGGTAATAGTTTTTACCTGATTCGAGTGCAAACCGCTGCTTCAAGTATAAAAAACAAACAAAATGAAGAAATGCCTATCATCCCGGGCATGATGGCGAATGTAGATGTGATAACTGGACAGCGTACCATTTTAGAATATATTTTAAATCCGTTACTGCGGGCGAATGAAGCTGCGTTACGGGAACGGTAAAACACCAATAATAACTAATAATAAAAATATGGAATTTCTATGAAATTAGCTGGATTAGTTAACAGCGTAAAGATAGTAACCTGCTCCTTATGTGTTTCTTTGATACCTTTATCAGAGACTTATGGTCAGAGCTTAGAACAAGCTGTTGCACTTGCTTTGGATACTCACCCTGATATTCGTCAGGCTTTTGCTCGATTTAAATCAAAGGAAGAAGACGTTAATCGTGCTTCATCAGGATACTTACCTACAGTAGATATAACCGCAGGTTATGGATACGAGTATACCGATAGTCCTGGTATTAGGCGCTCTTCGTTAGGTTTTGACGACGGCACAACAGAACTCGCTCGAGGGGAGTTTGGTGTCAGTCTTAGGCAGATGTTATTTGATGGTATGTTTACTAGCCATGAAGTTAAACGGACCAAATATGAAGCAAGTGCAGAACAATGGGCATTGATTAGTAGTGCTGAAGACTTAGCTTTAGCTGTTAGTCAGGCTTATTTAAATCATCTAAAAAATCAGCAATTAGTGACTTTGTCTGAAAAAAATGTGGCCTCTCATCAACAGATATTTAATCAAATAAAAGAGCGGACTGACTCGGGGGTTGGCAGCATAGCTGACCTTTCACAAGTAACAGGTCGACTTGCGCGAGCACAATCTAATTTGATATCGGCCCGCAATAACTTGCGAGATGCTCGAGCACAATTTATTAGCCTCACTAACATCACTCCTGATGATTTAGTGATGCCAGTACCAGACGCAGATATGTTACCTAAAGATAGTGCTAGTGGATTAATATTTGCCATAGAGCACCATCCAATTATCAAGTCAGCGAGACAAGATATCAAAGCTGCGCAAGCTTATGGTGGCTCAGTGAAAGCAAATTATTATCCTAAATTGTCGTTAGAGCTTGGCGCTAATGCCGATAATGACTTGGCTGGGGAAAGTGGATTAAATAGATCGGGTCCAGATGTAGGTGGTCATAGAAATGATTTAACTGTGATGCTGCGAATGCGTTACAACTTGTATTCAGGTGGTAAAGATGCGGCCTTGGAACGGGGAGCGGCGTATAAAACTATCGAAGCGAAAGAAATAAATTACCGAGCTCATAGAGAAGTAACAGAAAGTTTTGGTCTCGCCTGGAATGCGTATGAAATGTTGGGATTACAGAAAACATTTATCCAACAACATGTTGAAACGTCAAAAGATACTCAGTCTGCATATGAACAACAATTCAATTTAGGACAAAGATCTTTACTGGATTTGTTAGATACTGAAAATGAGCTTTTTCAAGCACGTACAGATTATTTAGATGCCAACTTTGATGAACGAAGTGCAAGATACAGGTTATTAAATGTGACAGGCCAACTGCTTGATTCATTGCGAGTCACCCGTTCGGAAAAGTGGCAAGGTGAGCATGATTATGAGCAAGGAGTCGACCATGAATAAGTTATTGGTGTTAATTTGTAGTGGTGCTCTATTAAGTGCTTGCGCTGGAACTAACATAGTTAGTTTAGAATCTAGTGTAAAACAGTTAAAAGATTTAAGAGACCATGATCGTGATGGTGTTATTGAGGCTCGAGAAAAGTGTGATAACACAGTATTAGGCGCCTCAATTGATAACTATGGCTGTGGCACAAGAAAAACCTTAATAGAACCACTAAAAGTAGATGTTAAATTTGCCCATAACTCATACGAGATCCCATCTTCGGCCTATTCTCAAATTCAACGTTTAGCTGACTTTTTAAATAAAAATGCAGAGTTACAAGTTTTGATTGAAGGGCATACCAGTAAAGTTGGCAGCGTTGAGCTCAACCAAAGGTTGTCAAAGAATAGGGCTAAGGCAGTGGAAAATGTATTGGTAGAAAACTTCAACATTGCGACCGAGCGAGTTTCGTCTGTAGGATACGGTTTTGAGCGTTTAGCTGATCCTGCTGATACTGAAGTAGCTCACAGCACTAATCGCCGAATCATGGCTGAGTTAAGTCATACCGTAAGTGTCGATGACATGATTTGGACTATTTACACTGTTGACCAAACCCAGTAGTGACTAGGGAGTAATATGAGGAGCAGCCGTTTTAAAACAGTAATGTTATTAAAAAAGCCTGTTTGTCTATTACTCCTATTGATGACATTTTTGACGGCTCTTTATGCTGATTCTACTACTCCTCTTAATAGCTCTAAAATATTAGCCGCATTAAAAACCAGTTACGGAGACCGAGCCGAAAAAAGAGGGAATGCTTGGTTTCAATTGATGGAATCCAATGCCAATTTACCAGAAAATCAGACATTGGAGAAAGTGAACCGTTTTTTTAATATGTTTCACTTTGTTGATGATATTAAGCTTTGGGGGGTTAATAACTACTGGGCTACTCCCGTGGAGTTTATTGGTGCAAACGGCGGAGATTGTGAAGACTACTCGATTGCAAAATATTTTACTCTTTTGGAATTGGGTATAGCGGATGAAAAAATGCGGATTACTATGGTAAAGGCCCTCAACCTTGATCAATATCATATGGTGCTAGCTTATTATGACACCCCTGCTTCAATCCCTTTGATTTTAGATAATATAGATGGTGAGATTAAACCCGCCACTAAACGGAACGACCTGATACCCATATATAGCTTTAACGGAAGCCAATTGTGGCTCAATAAGGAGCTTGGGCGTAGTGTTCCTACAGGAAAGTCCTCTCGCTTAAAACGTTGGAGAGATTTACGTCAACGAATAAACACAGCAAAACTCAAGCAACCTAAACTTAAATTGGAGTTTTAAAGTAATGACCTTATTTCGACAAATTAACTCGTTATTATTTGGACTATTTTTACTAGTCATGATCAGTTTAGTGTATTTTCAGTTCACTCAAGCTCGAGATTTTATGGACAGACAAATGGAGTCCGATCTCAATAATACTATGACTTCTTTAGGTTTAATGTTGCAACCGCACATTGAAACCGGAGATATGGTAACTGCTGAGACTTTAGTTAATGTCATTTTTGAGGGCGGTTTTTATCGTAAGGTTACATTGAAATGGTTAGCTGATGATAAAGAGCAAGTATGGGAAAATCCCGTTGTAATTGAAGGTGTACCTAAGTGGTTAGTGGGACTTGATTTATTTGCTATGCAAAAGAAGAAAAGTGTTATTACCTCTGGTTGGATGCAGCTGGCCACACTAGAGGTTGAAGCTCATCCGGCTTTAGGTTATCAGCAATTATGGAGAGTGATGAATGACACAGTCATGATTATGTCACTGCTGTTTATCATTAGTATATTTGTTCTTAGAAACCGGTTAAATCGTATTTTAAAACCTTTACACGACATCGCATTACAAGCAAAAAATATCGGTCAGCGTAAGTTTGGTGAGAGCATTACAACACCACAAACTACAGAACTAAAAGATGTAGTAGGTGCTATCAATTCAATGTCTGGTCAGTTAAAACAAGTTTTTTCGACTCTAGATCAAGAGGTAAGTGAATTAAAGGGTGACAAATTAGTCGATCAAGTATCTACATTACCTAATCGTCAATACTTAAATGCTCAAATTAACAACTGGTTAAATGAACCTGGGTTTGGAGGGCTTATTTTAGCTCAATTTGATTGGTTAGAAGAGATTCACGCAAAATATGGATATCGAGGACGAGATCAAATAATTCACGCATTATCTTCTAGAATGCAGGAAGAATTACCCCAAATATCCGAAGGCGTTATCGCTAGGATTGCCAATACAGAGTTTGCATTTTTGCTGACTAATGCTGAGCAACATCAAATTGAAAGCTATCTACAAACTTTAATTCGGATCATTAACCAAGAGATAACAAAGGCTGGCTGTGTCGCTAATAGCCAGTTTTCTATAGGTGTTAGTCAACGAATTGCCGATATGCAAGCCTCGGATTTATTGTCTCAATCGGATAATGCATTACAACAAGCTCGTATTGAAGGAAAAATCAGTCATTGGATTGATGCTCAACAAACACAAAAATATAGTCGAGAGCAATGGCGATCTAAGTTAGTCGATGCGATTGAAAATAATCATTTCATTTTTCAATGGCAGGCTATTACCGATATGAACTCTAGCGAGGTTATTCAGCGAGAGCTATATTGTCGTTTGAATATTGACCAAAAGGTAGTCAGTGCAGCAGAGTTTATGCCTTTTATTGAGTTATTCGATCTAGGTAGTCAACTTGATAAATGTTTATTAGAAAATATTAAAAATCAAAATATTTTAAAGTTAAGAGCTCAACCAGTGGCCATTAACTTGACTTATAATAGTATTCAAGACGCTGATTTTATTAACTGGCTAAAAACATTCTTGGCCAGTTCAGATAATAATAATCAAATCTTATTTGAAATATCAGAGTCTTCCTTAGTTCGTTCTCTAGAGCAATGTCAGACCATTTTTGCATTAATTCAATCTTCAGGAGCTAAAGTAGGCATTGACCAATGTGGGCGACAAATTGGTTCTTTAGATTATTTACAAACCTTACAACCTAATTATATTAAATTAGATCAATCTTTTGCATTTTACGATAAGTTAAATCAAGGTAATGAGATGTGTCGCGCGTTAACTAATGTGGCTAAAGGTTTAAATATTGAAGTGATAATTACTGGTATTGAAAACTCAGATCAATTAAAACGCTTTGCTTCTTTAAGAGCCAATGGTTATCAAGGATATATTTCGGCTCCAGAAGATATTCCCATTTAACAGCAAATATCAATACATTCTGACAACTCTAAACATGAATTTGTTAAATAAGAATCATGTTTAGAGTTGGATCTTAAGCTGCTTTTGTTAATCGCCAGCTACTTGCATGCTTTCAATCAATACAGAGCCTGTTTGTACACTGCCACGTGTTTCTGGGATCTCGCCTATGGCAACGATATTTTTCAGCATGTCGGCTAAATTTCCGGCAATGGTTATTTCGTGCACGGGATATTGGATTTCACCATTTTCAACCCAAAAGCCAGCTGCGCCACGAGAGTAGTCACCGGTCACAATATTCACGCCCTGGCCCATTAATTCTGTGACTAGCAATCCAGTGCCTAATTTTTTTAACATGGCCTGATCAGAGTCACCGGTATTTTTAATAAACCAGTTATGTATTCCGCCAGCGTGCCCTGTAGTTTGCATTTTAAGTTTACGGGCGGAATAACTGGTTAATAAATATTGGTTAAGAATACCACCAGTAACAATTTCTCTGTCTTGGGTGATTACGCCTTCATGGTCAAACGGTGAACTCGCAAGGCCGGATAAAATATGTGGACGTTCTGATATATCAAACCAATTAGGTAATACTTGTTTGTCTAAGTGATCTAATAGAAATGACGATTTACGATATAAACTGCCGCCACTAATTGCATTAATAAAATGGCCAAATAATCCTGAAGCAATTTCTCGATGAAACAAAACGGGCACTTTACATGTTTTTACTTTGCGTGCACCTAGTCTATCGAGTGTACATTGTGCTGCGTCACGGCCTATTTTTTGCGGGCTATCTAATAATTGGGCATTACGGTTAACTGAATAGGCATAGTCTCTTTGCATGTCACCGTCTTGCTCACCAATAACAACACAACTCAAACTGTATCGGCTACTGTTGTACCCTGCATTAAATCCATGGCTATTGCCATACACTTTAGTGCCAATATTGGCGTTGTAAGACGCACCATCCGAGTTATTAATCCTAGGGTCAACATCGAGGGCACTGGCTTCAGCGGCAATTACTTGTTGAATCGCTAATTCTGTATCTAATTCTGTTGGATGAAATAAATCTAAATCGGGGTAATCAAAAGCCATTAAGGCTTTATCGGCCAGTCCAGAACAATCATCTTCACTGGTATATTTGGCGATTTCTATGGCTTTTTCAACGGTCAGTTTTAATGCACCTGGAGATAAATCTGCAGTAGAAGCGCTGCCTTTTTTCTTACCTTGGTATACGGTAATCCCTAAACCACCATCATTTGTAAACTCTACGGTTTCGACCTCTTTTAAGCGCGATGATACGGCAATTCCTTGCACTTTTGACATGCTGGCTTCAGCTTGAGTTGCGCCTTTTTCCTTAGCTAAAGATAATACATCTTCTACTATATTTTGAATTTCAGATAATTGTTGCTGCATAAATCCTTCGTGTTCTAACGCCGCATTGGGCTGAGAATAGCGCTTGAGCTAAATGTGTATAGTTTATTGACGCTTTCAAGGTTACAATCTTGGGTTAGTGTATCACTAAAGATAAAGACATGGTTGCTCCAAGAAAAAACAAAGACGTTGAAGAAAGTTTCGACATAGAAGAAGACATAGAGTTTCTGAGTAAAACTCAAATTAAAGCGCAAGCCAATGCCCTGCAAAAATTGGGTATTTCGTTAGTCGATTTAGGTGCCTCTGAGTTAGCAAAAGTCCCACTAGATAGTGAGTTACTTGACGCAATAATGTTAGCCAGAAAGATTTTAAGGAAAAAAGAAGGGTATCGACGACAATTACAATTAATTGGTAAATTAATGCGTAGTCGGGATGTTGTGCCGATAGAACAAGCTTTATTAAATATTAAGTCGGCTCATAAAAAAGCGAATAATGCATTTCATAAAATTGAAGAATTACGAGATGACATGATCGCGCAAGGTGATGAAAAGATTGAAGCTACCTTAGCCGAAGAACCTTTGTTAGATCGACAGAAGTTAAGGCAACTTGTTCGTCAGGCTAATAAGCAAAAAGCGGAAAACAAACCGCCTAAAGCATCAAGAGAACTGTTTAAGTATTTAAAAGAAATCATGATTGGATAACTAAAATATGCATTTAAAAAACTCTTCATTTTTTTCAGCTTTATTAATTACATTTATACTGATTAGCTGCGGGGGAGGAGTTTCAGGTGAAAATGGCGATGACCCATTTGGTTCTGATAATAATCAAAATGATGAATATGAGTTAACCGTATCTGTATTAAATGCACAATGTGAATTGGTTTCTGAAGCAAGTTTTGTTGCCGGCGAAACTTTGTGTGTTCAAGCGAAATTAAGTCACTCCAACAGTTCCATTAGTGGAAAGATAATCACTTTTAGTTCTGAGCTAGGCGAATTGTCAACAGCCAGTAAATTGACTAATGCTAATGGTCTTGCTGAAATATTTCTTAGCAGCGATACAGGTATTATTGGTGCATCTACGCTAAGCGCTGAATTTGAATCTGTTATTGTAGATATTAATTATGAGTTTTTAACACCTAATGTTGAGAACATAGGTTCACCTGTTATTAATCTAGTGTTACTTAAAAATGGTCAAGCTACCAATCGATTTAGTTCAAACGAGCAGGTTTTATTACAAGCTACCTTGCTCGACCAAGAAGGTAATGGTTTGCCAGATCAGATCGTTAGCTTTACTGCTGGCAGAGGTCTGTTAAATACTAATGATGCGTTGACTAATAGTCAGGGTGTTGCTGATGTCATCTTGTCAGCTTCCGATACCGAACTGGGAGCAGCTACAGCAACGGCAAATGTTACTTATAATGAAACAGACCTAGTCAATCAACTGAACTTCGAAATTCAGCCCGTTGATCATATTCCGCAACAATCTATAAGAGCTGGTCGAATTGATCAAGATGGTGATTTTATAGAGGGGGAAATTGGGATGAGTGTTGCCGGTGATGACGCAGAGATTAGTGCCGGAGCCACTTTAGGTCTATCCGTGGTGTTAATCGATGAAAATGGTCAACGAGTATTAACTCAAACCCCTATTAGTTTCACCTCAACCTGTGTTGCCACAGGTGCCGCAACCATAGATGAAGTAGTGAATACTATTAATGGGATAGCTCAAACTACTTATGAAGATATAAGTTGTGCTGGCAGTAATGGAAATATTGATACGGTTGTTGCTTCTGTGGTGATCAATAATTCAACAGTTTCTTTAACCCGTCCCATCACTATTCAAGCTGAGTCTATAGGCTCTATTGGTTTTGTTTCAGCACAGCCCAGTGAAATAGTGTTGCAAGGAACGGGTGGACAAAATAGCCAAACAATCTCAACATTGGTTTTTAACGTCACTGGTGCGTTAGGCAATCCCCTTTCTCAGCAAGAAGTCACATTCTCATTAAATACTGCGGCAGGCGGTTTAAGTTTGTCTCCAGAATCCGGAATAACTAATTCACAAGGTCAAGTGAGTACCCGAGTTACTTCTGGCAGTGTGCCCACTTCAGTCAGGGTAACGGCTGAAATTACGACTGACACAGATGATGTCATTAGAACTCAGTCTGATTTATTGTCTGTTAATACGGGCTTGCCTGATCAAAATAGTATGAGTTTAGCAATAAGTAATTTTAATCCGGAAGCTCATAATATTGATGGTGAAACGGTTAGTGTGGTTGCAAGACTTGCCGATACGTTTAATAACCCTGTGCCAGATGGTACATCCGTTAGTTTCACAAGTGAGGGGGGAACCATTGAGCCCAGCTGTATTACAGAAAATGGTACTTGTAGTGTGGTTTGGACAAGTGCTAACCCAAGGGTAGACGATCATCATATTACCATTTTAGCGACAGCTATTGGGCACGAAACCTTGCTCGATGCTAATGGCAATAACATTTTTGATGATATGGATGGTGGAGCACTTACTGCTCCAGTGGGCTCAGAGCAAACGGGTTTTATTGATATGTCAGAAGCGTGGCGAGATGACAATGATGATGGAAAGAGAGATCCTGCTGAAATATTTTTAGACTTTGATAATGACCAAGAGTATGACGGCCCAGACGGATTATTTAATGGCCCTCAATGTCAATCTGATACTTTATGTGGTGAAGGTATCCATCAAACACTTCATGTACGCCAATCAGCTTTTATGACTATGTCTAGTTCGTGGGCAAATTGGAGCGTGTATCAAGGTGAAACCTTGGTGTTTAATGATTCAGATTCCACTAAAGTGCTTCAAGTAGAAAATGGTAACACAGAAGAAATCTACCTCGTTTTCACCGATACTGCAGGACGGGTCATGCCAAGTGGTACCTTAGTCGGTATTTTAGATTCAGAAAACCAGGTAGACAATGTGATATTTACTGTACCTAACAGGACAAAATTTTCTGAAAATGAATTAGGTCATAAGGTGCGCTTAATCCAAATTGATAACTCATTGGGCGATGTTTCTAATTTGGCTTTGTCTTATGTTATTGAGTCACCTTCAGGAAAAAGAACCTTAATTGAATTTATTGTAAATGAGTAAAGTTAATTAAGGTTGTTCACTTGATTTAAGCAGTACCGCCAACGGTTAACTCATCCACTTTAAGTGTGGGTTGACCGACACCTACGGGAACACTTTGCCCGTCTTTACCACAGACACCAACGCCATTATCTAAGGATAAATCATTACCAATCATAGATATTTTTTGCATGGCTTCTGGTCCATTACCAATTAAGGTAGCACCTTTTATTGGAGCTGCTATTTTACCTTTTTCAATCAAATAAGCTTCTGAAGTCGAGAATACAAACTTGCCTGAGGTGATGTCTACTTGGCCACCACCAAAATTAGGTGCATAAATACCTTTGTCGATTGAAGCGATGATTTCTTCTGGTTCAAATTCGCCACCCAACATATAAGTATTGGTCATACGAGGCATAGGTAGGTGAGCATAGGATTCACGTCGCCCATTTCCCGTAGCTTTTACTCCCATTAAACGGGCATTCATTTTGTCTTGCATGTAACCTTTTAGAATACCGTCTTCAATGAGTACGTTATATTGGGTAGGAGTGCCTTCATCGTCAACACTTAAGGAGCCACGTCGATTAGCTAAGGTTCCATCATCTACTACAGTGCAACCTTTAGCGGCAACCTGTTCTCCGATTCGGCCACTGAAGGTTGACGCTCCTTTGCGGTTAAAGTCACCCTCTAATCCATGCCCAACTGCTTCGTGCAGTAACACGCCTGGCCAACCACTGCCTAGAACGACTGGCATTTGCCCTGCCGGAGCCGGAATAGCCTGCATGTTAATACGTGCCATATGAATGGCCTCGTCAGCAATTTGTTGGTATCTAGGTCGATCATCTTCTTGGGCTTTAAAGTAATCGTAAGCGTAACGTCCTCCTGCCCCTGAACTGCCTCTTTCTCGTCTACCGTCTTGCTCCATAAGAACAGAGCAATTGAGTCTAATTAAAGGGCGGATATCGGTACAAAATGTGCCGTCAGTGGCTGCGATAAGGATTTCTTCATATACACCACTAATACTGACAACGACTTGCGTTAATGCGGGTTCTTGTTGGCGAATGTATTCATCCACTAAACGTAACAAAGCAATTTTTTCTTGATCTTGCATGCCCAGTATAGGGTTGTCAGATGAATAACGACTATTTGTGGTTGAGGCACTTAATGGCGTGATTTTATGTTTTCCACCTGCTGCAGATATGCTGCGAGACGCCTTCGCAGCTTTAAACAAAGAATCCGGTGAAATGTCATCCGAATAGGCAAACCCTGTTTTTTCTCCATTTACGGCACGTACACCTACACCACGCTCAATGTTGTAGCTACCTTCTTTGATAATGCCATCTTCTAACACCCAGGTTTCGTGTTGGCTAGATTGAAAATATAAATCCGCATAATCAGTATCATGAACATAGATGCTTTCAAGCGCTGATTCTAAGGTCGAGCGAGTTAGGTCGGATGCGGTAAGTAAGTTATCTTCTACCAAATTAGACAAGGTGACTCCTGAATTTGTTGTGCTGATGAACAGGCATTTTAGTGCGGATATCAGTCAGTAATGTGTGATCAATCTGGGCTGTGATGGTGCCTGTTTTTTCTGATAATTCAGTTAATACATCGCCCCATGGAGAGATGATACAGGAGTGGCCATAGGTTTGTCGCTGATTTACATGTTTACCGGTTTGATTTGCTGCTACTAAGTAGCATTGGTTTTCGATGGCCCTAGCTCTTAATAAGCTAACCCAATGTGCTTGGCCTGTTTTTTGAGTAAATGCAGCGGGTAGAGCTAATACATCTAATGGTGCAATTTGATTCATGGCACTAAACATTAAAGGAAACCGAATGTCATAACAAACGGCTAAGCCTAAATTTCCAAAAGGTGTATTTACTACTGCTAACTTGTTACCTGCTTGTGTGTATCGAGATTCAAAGTAAGTTCCTGT
The DNA here is from genome assembly GCF_051252315.1 of Paraglaciecola sp. Lineage (GTDB taxonomy): Bacteria > Pseudomonadota > Gammaproteobacteria > Enterobacterales > Alteromonadaceae > Paraglaciecola. The sequence goes on from NZ_JBPOFP010000027.1 coordinate 16,414, forward strand.
ATTGTCGCTAATCTGAACATCAAATAAATGTATTTTTTGATACTCCTCGACTAACACGCCTTGGTCATTAAACAATAGGCTAGATGCCGTATATTTATCACGAATATCGCATAGTAAAGGAAAGCTCCCCGCTACAATCCACACGTTATATTTTTGAGCGAGCTCAGATATACGCCTTTGTACCGGGCCACTATTTTTATCTTCAGCGATTTGTAATATGGAAAAATCATCTCCACCGAAACAGGCAAAACACTCAGGTAAAACAACCAAACAAGGTCTGGTAGCTGTTAAGGATTGTAATTGTTGTTCTACAAATTGTAGATTTTCACTGACATCTGGAGTAGAAGTCATTTGAATAGCAATGATATTAGCCATTAATGGGGTGCTCGGTAGGAACTAATAAACTGACAGGCTCTACTAACTTACTGTCGACAGGGAATAAATCTGGTTCACCTTGCTCAGGCTGTTTGGGTTTAGCTTGAGCAGGCAAGCTGACTTCTTTGCTATCACGACCTAATTCTTTTAATTGAGGTGAATCTAGCGTGCCGGTTAATGAAAATTTGATGTTCGATATGACTTTAGCTGAGGTTAACACTTGGTCTAATGCGAGAGCTGCCAACGCTGTTGCTGGGTTAACCATCCATGCGACTATAACCGGTAAACTTGACGTTACTTTAGGGGCAAACTCAATTTGGTAATTTAGTTGTTGTGCGGTTAAATCAGTGTAACCGCGCATAGTAATTTCACCCGCTCCCCCGTCAACTATGGTGTCTTGTGTATCAGCTACACCATCTTGTATTTGGAAGCTTCCATCAATTTTGTCGTAAAAGAACCCCTTGGCAAATACATCTCTAAAATCTAATGTGAGCTTTCTTACTAAAGATTCTAAACTCAGTAGACTAAATATTCTGGAACCTTTATCTGTTACTTCAGTTAAATAACCGTCACTTAAATGCCAATCCACTTTGCCATGTAAGGAGTCAAAATTAAATTCATAAGGAGCGCGTTGCCAACTTATGTCAAAAGTAGAAGAAGCTTCTGAATCTTTAATACCTGAGTCAAATTGAAAACCCTTTAAAAATGCCCCAAAATCCGAACTGGTAAAATCACCTTTTAGCCTAGTACTGCTTTTGTTTTTAACTAAAAACCAATCGCCTTCACCATTAAATAAGCCATAGTCATTTTTAAGGCGAACATTGTCTATACGCATGCCAGTAGCAGCTCTAGATAAACCAAAATCGACCTTGCCTAAGTCATGGTCTAAATATCGGCAACGTGCGCATGAAAAATTAATGGGGGGCAAAGAGTCTAAGTCAGGGGAGAATTTGGGTTCTTCAGTTTCTTTATTTTCTTCGCCTTCGGAATCAATTGATTGCCATTTCGCGAGCTGAATAAAATCGGCATTAATATTAACGCCTTTAGCTAACCAATCTTTATATAAAGCAATTTCCATTCGGGCTTGTTTAGCATTGATGTCTAATAACCATGAATCACTGGTATTTTTGGCTACCATATCTAAGTTAGTTAGTTTTTGAGAAGCGACAATAGCGTTATCAGCGTTAATGAAAATTCTCTTGGGAGCTTCAAGTAAGGGTTTAGTATTCTCAGGCATATCACTGATTAAACTACTAATGGTTTGATACCATTGGCTAACGTCAATATGAGCTAACTTAGCTGAAATACTGAAGCCTAACCCCATGCCAATAATGTCAGATTCGCCAATGGCTAAATGTGCCCTAGAAAACTGCATATCTTGATGAGGTAAATTGCCATTAAATTCTATTTCATCCCCCAATTTAGCCTTAATTGAAGAAGCCTGTTGATTACCTTGGCTGGTAATATTCAGTGGCATTAAGTCATTACTAGTTTTAGCAAAAGGAGCTGGAAGGCTAGAGGTTAAGGTTTGTAAATTGCTGTTTATAGCCGCTGAATACATATATCCACTGCTCATTAATGTTAGGTCAATAGTTGCATTCCAAGGGCTACTTCCAGCTACATAGGGTATTAGATTAGGGAAATATTCTTCAAGCAGTGGGGAGACTTGCCAGTCACCATTTAAGTCAATATCTGCTTGATAACCTTGTTCTTGTTGAGCACCTTTAAACGAAACCAACACATCTTGATTCAAGAGTAAGGCCTGCATGTTAGTAAAATTAACCTGATCATTAGTAAATTCAGCGACACCTATTGCTTTTTCTAAGCTTAGATTTAAGTTGGGGATATCAACCTGGTTTTCTGCGAGTATCACTTTCCCTTTGGCAATGACATCTTGACCACTCAAAGGAATATGTAGATTTAAACCTGTTTCTAACTGTCCACTAATTTGTACTTGTTGTAGAGTATGGCCTAAGGAATCTGCCAAATTAGACTGCAGCATTAGTTCTGTGACGTCTTCTCCTAAAGCACTCGCTTTAGCGTCGATAGTTAAAATAGCGCCATTTGATAAAGTTGGGATTAGAGCTGACATGTTAACAAGTGAAACGTCTAACAATGTGCCTTTTTGGCTGCTCATATGTAGACTTTCATTTTCAAACAATAATTCAATATCTAGATCGGTTAAAGCAGGCCATTCAGGAGAAAATTTTAGTTCGCCTTGGTTTATTTCGACATTCGCTTGAAATATCCCTTGGTCTTGTTTAAACGGAAACGCGCTAAGAGAGCCATGCCATAACAAGCTGGCATCGACGATTTCTCCACCCCTCAAAGATTCTATTAAATAGTTTCTTGTTTCTTTGCCCATTAAATCTACAGGATATAACCTGTCTAAAGTTGTCACATCTACTGGTTCTATTTGGGCGCTAAAAGAAAGGTGTTTATCTTCACTGCGATATTGGAAATTAGGCGATAATGTCACTAGATCGCTTTTGAACAAGGCATTTTCAGTGGTAATTGTGAAATTATTTTCATTGCGTTGAAGGTACATGTCCATGAAGAAGCGCTGGTATTCGATATCTTCTACGAGTGTGTCGTTTATGGCTAAATTACCTGCTTTACTTTTTAACGAGACTAAGCCATTTCCGTTAAACCACTTAACCCCAGCTTCAATGTTTTGAAGTCCTGGAATGCCCGCTGTTTGTTGCCAACCAATGCCATCTAATGTCGCTTCTATCGCCATATCACCTGAAGCTGAACGGTTAATTTGTAGTGAATTTAACTGCGCTTCGGGTTTTAGTGCAGCAATACTTGACAGGCTTTGTTCATCTAATATTAAGGGTAAAAGATCTAATAATGGTGATAATGCTAGTGTTTGATCATGTTGTAATAATAAGTTGCCATCTTTGGATATATGGGCTGCCCAGTCGCTCGATAGAACATCATCATTAATTTGTAGGGCTAAGTTGTTTAGATTAAATAACCAATCTTGTTGGCGTGGGCTAGCACTTATTTGGCCACCTAATACTTCTGCTTTGATTTCCCCATTCGGTGTTTGCCAAGCAAATCGACTATTAGATAAGTCGAGTTGAACAGAGTCTACTTTATTGTTTCCAATTGCCGCCCACATGACAAAACTTCCACGACTTTCAACCAATTCATGTGGGGTGACTAACCACTGGTTGACCCATGGAGATAGGTCGACTTCCTCTCCTTTAGCGAAAAACGTACCGTTTAAAGTATGTTGATCACCATACAGATCTAAAATGAATGACGAAGAATTTTTGGCAATCTCTTCAATTTGTAATTGCCCCACACCTTGGTGATGTTGGTCTTTGTTAACCCAAGAAACTTGGTCAATGAGTACGACTTGTTGGTCGTTAGGGGTGTTTAAAATGATTTTACTATCACTAATTGAAAATAATTGGAGTTGTTGCAGAAACAGTTTTTCTAGCGCATCTATTATTGGATATTCAGATTCTTCTTGGCCTAATGAAGCTAAAGCTAAGGTCAGCTCTAATCCTTCTAAATCAAACTTGTTAGCTTGAATTTGTTTAGCCATTACAGATTGCCAAAAGTCGACTTCTATTGAGGTTTCAGCAATACGAAGTGTTACTGGAGAAGATCCTGTTTGGGCAAGCTCTAAGTCTTTTAATACGATAGCAGGACCGACACCTTGCCATTTTGCTGTAATAGTTCCTATATAGATTTCAGTCCCCACTTGTTGTGACAACCACTGTTCTAGATAGTGTTTTTGATCATTCATGTAGGGCAGAGAATAACGCACTATACTCAGAGCAACCGCGATCACAACTAAACTCAGGGCAATTAATGTCCAGAGTTTTTTGACCATATAGGCCACATAAAATGATGCTGACTTAGACTCTTTTTTCACGTTTATTTCTACTTTTTTATGTAAACAACTTTGTTCACATCACTTTTACATCATGACCACATCAAACTTATCTTGGCTGTACAAAGCTTCTGTATGCACATTGATTTGTTTGGTCACAAAAATTTCTAACTCAGCTAACATGTGAGACTCTTCGCCAAGCAGCGCTTCTACAACTGCTGGAGAGGCGTAAACTACAAACTTGTCGGCATCATAAGCTCGATTGACTCGTACTATTTCTCGCATTATTTCAAAACACACTGTTTCGACTGTTTTAACTGAACCCCTACCTTTACAAACAGGGCATTCTCCACATAAAACGTGCTCTAGGCTTTCACGGGTGCGTTTACGGGTCATTTCGATTAACCCTAAAGCAGTAAAACCGTGAATATTAATTTTTGCTCTATCTTTGTTCGAAGCAACCTCTAAGCTGTGCATGACTCGACGTTTATGATCTTCTTCAGACATATCAATAAAATCGATTAAAATCATGCCTCCTAAATTTCGTAACCTTAGCTGGCGAGCAATGGCTTGGGTTGCTTCAATATTAGTATTAAATATAGTCTCTTCTAAATTTCTGTGGCCAACAAAAGCCCCTGTATTAATATCGATTGTGGTCATTGCTTCGGTTTGATCGATAATCAAGTAACCACCCGATTTTAAATCTACACGTCTTTCTAACGACCGTTGGGCTTCATTTTCAACATCATATAAATCAAAGATAGGTCGATCGCCAGGGTAGTATTCTAATAGGCTATTTAATTCTGGCGCGTATTCTTTGGTGAAATGTTGTAACTCATTGAAAGATAGTTTGGAGTCAATACGAATTCTATCTAATTCTGTGCCAACGAAGTCTCTTAAAACTCTTCTGGCTAAAGGTAAATCTTCATACAATATATGGGCTTTGTTTTTCATTCGCGAACGAATTTTTTCCCATAATCGACGCAGAAAATCTGCATCTTGAGTTAACTCTTGTGATTTAACCCCTTCAGCAGCTGTGCGTAAAATAAAGCCACCATGTTCACTACAAAACTCTTGTACTAGGCCTTTTAATCTTTCGCGCTCTTCTTCATCTTCAATTCTTTGGGAAACACCTACATGTTCAACACTCGGCATAAAAACTAAATAACGTGAAGGAATAGTGATATCTGTGGTTAAACGCGCACCTTTGGTACCAATTTGATCTTTAACTACCTGAACAACAATGTTTTGTCCGTCTCTTACGAGTTCTCGGATATCGCGTTTTTCTAAGTGGCTAGAAGAGACTTCTTCTTCTATCTCGCTATGTACGGCTATATCGGAAGCATGTAAAAATGCCGCTTTATCTAGGCCGATATCAACAAACGCGGCTTGCATTCCAGGCAACACTCGGCTTACTTTTCCACGATAAATGTTTCCTACTAACCCTCGTTTTGTATGTCTTTCAATATGAATTTCTTGCAAAATTCCATTTTCAATTAATGCAACCCGGGATTCAGATGGAGTAACATTAATTAGTAATTCAGCACTCATTTATCACCCCAGTTTCGATTAATAATTTTTTTGTTTCGTATAAGGGTAGGCCGACAACTGCGCTATAACTACCCTGAATTTGTTTCACAAATTGTCCACCTAACCCTTGAATACCATAACTGCCAGCTTTATCTTGGGGTTCACCTGTTTGCCAATACCAATTAATCTCGTCTTTGCTTAGAGGGGCAAAAGTAACAAGAGTTTCAACTAGAACTGAATTTTGTTGTTTGCCTTTTGTAACAGAAACAGCGGTTAACACCCTGTGAGTGCTGTCGGATAACATATTTAACATACGACAGGAGTCCTGTTGATCTGCAGGTTTACCTAAAATCTCATTGTTAGCGACTACCACTGTGTCTGCACCTAGTACCCAATTATCTGATGATGTATTGTCGCTACCTTCTTGAGACTTTTGTTGAGCCATACGTAATACATAGTCGAGAGAATTTTCGTTGGCGTACGGTGTCTCATCAATGTTGGCGGAAGATTGCTGAAACTTTACACCTATTTGAGATAGTAGTTCCGCTCTACGTGGAGATTGTGAGGCTAAAATCAACATAAATTTAGTGCAATCTTAATTGGCGTCGCACTTTACGCAATAACCAAAACAACCAAGGCCACATGACGATTGAACTAGCAACTGGCCATAAATAATCGAATAAAAAGTAAATATCAGTGACTAAATGTTGTAGCCAAAAAACCACTAGATTATATAACGCATTCAAAACGCCGATAATTATTGATTGTTGCCAAACAGAGTAATTACGTAAACGTTGATAATTGGCAGCTAAAACGTAAATACTTAAACACAAAGCAAAGCTATGAATGCCCATACTTGTGCCAAGTAATATGTCTAAAATTAAGCCGGTAAAAAAAGCCACACCAACATTCACTCGGTTAGGTAATGCTAATACCCAGTAACTTAATACAAGCATAACCCAGTCTGGACGATATAAATCGACTATGGCCGGCATGGGCATTATTTGCAGAACAAGTGCCGCGATAATACTTAATGCAATTGAGTAGTTACGTAAACTCATTTGTCTGCACCCTCAACGACAATATTGTCTTCAGCTCGTTGATTAGACCATAACACGAGTAAGTACTTTAGCCGGTCTAGTTGAGCGATAGGTTTAGCTAACACTTGGGCAAAAGGTCGACTTTCATCTCTTACGATAGAGCTAATGGTTGCCACAGGGTAGCCTTCTGGAAATACATTGCCTAACCCTGAAGACAATAATAAATCTCCAACTTTAAGTTCATTGCTGTGAGGAACATGGGGAATGAACAGCTCTCGTAGACTACCTGAACCAGAAACGACTAGTCGCACATTATTTCGTGCAACCCGAACAGGTATCGCATGGGTGACATCGGCTAGCAGTAACACGCGACTATTTGTTGAGCTTACTTGCAGAATTTGGCCTACTATACCCTTGTCGTCTAAAACAGGTTGGCCTTCGTATATGCCATGTATAGCCCCTTTATTAATGACAATTTGGTGGCTATACGGATTGTTGTCTACCGCCATTAATTCAGCGACTAATCTTTCATTATGATTTTTTACAGGTGCATTCAGTAGGCTGCGAAGACGCTCATTTTCTTTTTGCAGGAAGGTTAGACGTTGCAGTTTTTCGCTCATTAATACAGCATCGTGAGTTAATTGGGCATTTTCATTAAAGAGGCGTTCATGAGATACCAAACGGCTGGCACTGGCGTTTAACATTTCACCAGGTAGGTTAGCCAAATATTGCAAAGGGCTAACTAATGAATTTAGATACACACGTGTTGTGCCAAATCCATTAAGTTTGTGATCAAACAAAATGAGTGCAATCGATAAAAACAGCCCTAGCGCTAGGCGGCTTTGTAACGAAGGACCTCTAGAAAACATCAAATTCATTGTGTACCCATACTTCCTTAGAATAAGTGTTTCAGTGAGCGATAAATAACCAGCTTAGTTACATCTTGTGGCTGGTTTAGTATAAGACCCATCCGACAGGAACGATTGGGATAAATCGTTTAAAGGCAGCTTATCGCTGCCTTTATCAATCAGTATTAACTACTATTCGTAGCTAAATAAATCTCCACCGTGCATATCAATCATTTCAAATGCTTTACCACCACCTCTGGCTACACAAGTGAGAGGATCATCAGCAATAACAACTGGAATGCCGGTTTCTTCCATTAGTAAACGATCTAAGTCTTTTAATAAAGCGCCACCACCAGTTAATACCATGCCACGTTCAGAAATATCAGAAGCTAATTCTGGTGGAGATTGCTCTAATGCAACCATAACGGCAGACACAATACCTGTTAGAGGTTCTTGTAATGCTTCAAGTATTTCATTGCTATTTAAAGTAAAACCACGAGGTACACCTTCAGCCAAGTTACGGCCTCGTACTTCAATCTCTTTTACTTCTTCACCTGGGTAGGCAGCACCGATCTCATGTTTAATTCGTTCAGCCGTCGCTTCTCCAATTAGTGAACCAAAGTTACGACGAATATAAGAAATAATGGCTTCATCAAACTTATCACCACCAATTCTAACTGAAGAAGAATAAACAATACCGTTTAATGAGATGATTGCGACTTCAGTAGTACCGCCACCTATATCGACTACCATAGAACCTGTCGCTTCAGATACAGGTAAACCTGCACCAATTGCCGCGGCCATAGGTTCATCGATTAAATACACTTCACGAGCACCGGCACCTAATGCTGATTCTCGAATAGCACGACGTTCTACTTGAGTTGATCCACAAGGTACACAAACTAATACTCTTGGACTAGGTCGTAAAAAATTGTTGTCGTGAACTTGCTTGATAAAATGCTGGAGCATCTTTTCGGTGACATAAAAGTCTGCAATTACACCATCTTTCATTGGACGAATTGCTTTTATATTGCCAGGAGTTCTACCCAACATTTGTTTTGCTTCACGCCCTACTGCAGCCACACTTTTAGGGCCGCCAGCGCGTTCTTGTCGAATTGCCACAACAGAAGGTTCATTAAGAACAATGCCCTGATCTTTAATATAAATCAGTGTATTTGCTGTACCGAGGTCGATTGACAAATCATTAGAGAACATTCCTCGAAGCTTTTTAAACATGGAAAAACCGTATCCTGGTTGGTAATTAAGAAATATCCGTTAACTTTACCAATGCGCCTTGATTTCAGCAAGCATAGAGCTTCAACAAGGCAATAAAAAAGTGTGTTTTAGGGATTTTTTATCGATTATACGAATAAAGGGCTAAAAACGGAGGATTAAGTTGCACAAATAAAAATCCCGACTTGTTAGCCGGGATTAAAAACTAGTTATCAATGTTACTGTTCGCGAACAACTCTGAAACCAATATAGTTTGAACGGAAACTACTATCTAGTTCCATACGAGTCGAAGCTCTAGCTAGACGAGGTGCAAAATTCCAAGCTCCACCGCGAACTACCGCGTTGTTAATGTTTTGTTCGCTAGTTGTCCATTCCCATACATTGCCCACGGTATCAAATAGACCAAAGTCGTTGCGTTCAAATGAACCGACTGGTGCTGTGCTAACATTTGACCATTGGCTACCGCACCAACCACAATTAGCGTTATCAGTATTAACACCTTCACCCCACCAGTAGTCAGTTTCTTTACCGGCGCGAGCTGCATATTCCCAACGAGACTCTGAAGGTAGTTTATATGCGTGGCTACTGGCTTTTGAAATCCACTCTACATACGCTTGTGCATCATTCAAACTAACACAAACCACTGGACTTTCATCAGTTTGGATAAATCCTGGGCTACGCCAGTTGCGGTCACTTTGCCATACTGCTTTACCGTCTTCGTAAAAAGCACAACCTTTAGCTTTTTCGGCATCAGTCACGTAGCTTGTGGCGTCTACGAAGATTTCAAAAGCTTTGACATTAATTTCTGTTTCACTGATACCAAACGACTGTTTAAAGTCTTTGGTTTGCACTGGACGTTCATTATCTAAGCCTAGACCTGTAATATCACCCATTCTAAAGCTGCCAGCTGGAATGACTACTAAATCTGGACCCGGGATGTCGCCAGCTAGGATATCTTGAATTCGTTCACCTTTACTAAAGGTGTATTGTGCACGGTCTAGTTCAATTTTTAAGGTTTTAGGTTCTGTTAAAGAAATAGTCTGACGACTTGAGTCGTAGCCTCGTTTAACAATTTCAACATCATGTTCACCAGAAGGCAGCATGACTTGTAATTTAGTTGAGCCGTAACTTACGCCGTTAATAAATACCTCATCGTCAAATACATTTGAACGAACTGTTAGTTCGTACATGACTGATTCATCTGTGACTAACGTCGGCGGTATAGCAGCAAGTTGTGTTACTTCTTGCCCTTTAAAGTTTACGCAATAACGTTTATCTAATCCTAATAATTCACATCCTACAGCACGTTTTAAATTGCCTTGAAGTTGTAAATTCATTTTTACGTTGTAGTTTCCTTGTCCGCTGAAGTTGCTATCCGCTACCTCACTACGTAAAACTTGTACAGAAGCATCCGATGTTTGTCTTCTTTTTTCAGCTTCTACTGCTTCACTCAATCCATCAAACACGCTATCTAAGAATCGCTTAGATGCTTTTTGTTTCGCTAGAGCTTTGCCTCTAACTGTACACTTGGATAAAGTTTCATTCTTATCACAAGAGATTTTATGGCTGACAACTACAGACTCTTTTCGATTAAATTCTTTATATAAGCGGTCAACACGAGCGCTATTGTATTGTTCTTTTAAACCTTCAATAGTGTTTAACAAACTGTGTTTAGACACCTGCATTTGTTCAACGTCTTGCAGCTTAGCTTGCCATTCGTTGTATTTATCCGTGATGGCATCTTTTATAGCTTTGTGGGTTCTTACTGCCTTAGCATAGGTTGAGCGCACAGGGGTGATATCTAGCTCTGGGTCATCTATCACTTTTTCATACTGTATGTTCATTTCAATCAAGGCGGACTGTCTATCTGCTTCTGCAAGAGTCACATTTTGTCTAAGTTCGGCAAGATCTTTTTCCAAAATATTTGCCAGATCAATCTGAGCATCCAAATCACTATTGTAATTATCGTATTCAGATTGTTTAGTGGATATTTTTTGCTCAATCTCAGAGACCGAAAGAGCAGCAGCCAAAGCCTGTTGGCTACCCAAAGAAAAAGCAGCGATAAAAGTAAGTTGAGCTATACGGTTCATTATAAAATTCCAAACTGATTGCCTATAGGCAACTATTTTTATTGTTATGATACAAAACAGGCACCAACCTGCCCACTCACAACTTTGTCATCCTATGCTATTGAGTTATAACAAAAAGCGCAAGGGCATTAGGCCTGCAAAGTCGATTTATTTACCTTAATTAAATACTTCACGCCATTGAATAATCCTTTCGTTACCTCTAAACAGACCAAAATTGATGGTGGCGTTAGGATAATCTGTTATTTGTGGATCAGAATCGGCGTCATCTGGCGAATCAACACAAGATGCCTGATTACAAATCACTCCATCTCCATTCCAATCGTAATTTAGATAACTCGTCCATGAGTTTGGACTGACAAGTGGATTGAGTTGCATTGTTAGTTCACCTTGGGTATTGGGAGCGTTTAATACTAAATCGAATATTTTGTCAGCTTCACCCAGTAACATTAATCCATCACTTACTACATTATTAATTTGATCGCGAATATCAACTCCACCAACAGGAGAAAGTATGAGTTGAGCAGTGGATTCATTAAATTCTATCGATGTTGAATTATCTAATGTGTTTACTAACCATTGATTATCTTGGTAATACTCGACTTTAAAGGGCACTTGAATTGAGTCCGTTTCTGGTCCGTAAGTACTATCAAGTGTAAATCTACCAAAACGCAAATTCGCGCCAGTTACCGATGCATAACTAAACCCATTACAACTTAGATCTGCATAGTTATCTCTATAACAAATACCATTACTATCGGTAAAAAAGGATGCAAAAAACTCAATATTTAATGTCCCGTTAAATGGGTTTACAGGTCCAAACATTTTATTATTGGTATCAACTTTATGATAGGTCACCTGGGTGCCGTCTAATGCTATTTTTTGACCAAATAGGGAATAGTCATTCGTAATGAGAGGTGAATTTGTGTGGGCCACGCTGGCAGTTCCAATATAACCACTTGTATCTGCATAACTAAGTTTAGATGTATTCATAATAGCGGCTAACGCAGGTGCATAAGTCCAATCAGCATAGAGATAATTTTGAGTGGTTATATCTAAAGCATTTTTAGGCACTATGGTAAAAGTGGGCTCCTTAACAAAAGTTATGGCTTGACCAATATAGGTGAAGTTAGCAGCACTGGCATTAATATAGGTATTGTCTAATGCCACTCCAGTTTCAAAACTGACATCATAATAGGCGGGAATGAATGTGCCTAAACTTAAGTTTTGTTGAGAGGAGATGGTGTTTCCTAAATAACTTGAGTCTTGTACGTCTAGGGTTATTCGCCCTGTTTCACTATAAAAGGCATTGGAATAGCTGTATTCGCCTCCTAAAAACGTCAGGCTGCTGGTGGAAGTAAAGGCTGGATTGCCTGTGGCGCTTTTAATTGTTGCACTGGTCTTATAATTAAAATCACCATCTAGGGTACCGGAAACAGTTGGGTAATCTCGTATCACTTGAAGTTTTAGGTTTTCTGGCTGGTAGTTGGGAAGCAAATTATTGCCAGCACCATAGGCGCCTATTTTGTAGTTAAATGTTAAGCCTGAGGTGTATATATCGGTATCTGCTACACCAGAATAAACCAAGTTAGCGTTGCTGGTTTCCAATTTTAAATAACTTGGGTATATGTCAATTTGGCCTGAACCTTTTAAAACCTTAGGGTTATTAATACTTTCTGCACTGAGGGTTAACCTTCCTGCATCGGCATAGTTTACTGCCGTAAGGGCGGCTATGCCATTGCTGTCAAAAAGCAGTGACATGGTTTTACTAAACTCACCATTGCCATCACCTGAAACGTTTATGCCAGCCAAACCAGTCAAACAAGCGCTAGGAGATTGGCAATCAAAACCGAACGTGATGTCTGTTGTTCCGGATAAAGCTGCCTGACAGGCGCCAGTGGTTGTATTGATTTCTACGGCTCGAAAATTCACGTTTTGCCAATTGGATTCGGCTAGCTGATCAGGTACCGGGTCGCCAATGTTTTGTCCAAAAAACTCGAATCCAGCGTTTACAAATACTAAATCACAAGCCTCAGCGGCACTAGAACCATTGCAGGTTAAGTTGTTGGTAGGTGTTTCACTGGTATTAGTGACGGATAAAGTGACTGTTTCAGCGGTAGTATTCGCGTAAGAGAAACTTTCACTACCAGTAAAAGAATGAGAACTTTGTATGACGTTATCAGCGCTAAAGTCTAAGGATGTAACAGTTGAATTTAATGTACATGCAGCATCTTTACAGGCTTTAATTTCGATACTTGCAGCAGAGCAAGTAAGTGCTTGATTAGGATGACTGATATCATAATGATGAACTTGAACACAGGGTTGGGGTGGTGTAGTCGCTAAAACTGCAATTTCTTGCTGGTTTAGTAAACCTGAGTAAATTCTGAAGTCATCCAATGAACCGTTTAATGAATTCGAATTCGGTTTCCAAGTACTTCCTCCGATAGTGAGTGTGGCGCTAGGCTGAGCCGTTAATGTTTCATTCCCATTGTTGTCTAAAGCGCCATTTATATAAACCGCCCAATCTCCTGTGGTGACATCTGTGGTGAAGGCGAAATGTGTCCATGTATCAGTTGTGGTAAATGCGCCACTTGTTCGAATACTATTATTTGAACCAGTTTTATTGATGTCGATATACATAATGCCACCGGCATTAAACCGTATTTCAAAACCATCACCAAAACCAAAAATGCGATTTAAGGAGTTCGGTATACTGGGTATTTTCATCCAAAATGCTACTACTCCTGTACTTGGCGGGGTAAAGGATGAGGTAGTCAGTCGTTGGTTTTTACTCTTGTCGAAATCCATGTAAAAACTATCAGCTTCGCAAAGCCAAGTGGGATCTTGATCGTTTTCGGTATTTGAACCACCCAAAGTTGCATTTCGTCCATATCCACTGGTATCAAAAGCGGTTTGCCCCGAGCCTTGATCAAACTCTAAATGAAACATTAGTTCTGGTGCCGACGTAGTACATAAATTACTAAAATCATAACTATCTATGATGCCAGGTTGATGGGTCACAGTAGCGTTTGAATTAAGAGTAAGATTGCCTGTTGAAATAGAGCCAGTAAAACTAGCTTGACTATTAACTGTTGTAGTGCCGTTAGAATAAACTAAACCAGATAATTTGGAGTTTGAATTTAAATTAATGTCGCCTAATACGTTTAGGTTTAAAACAGCATTGTCACTAATGCCGTTAATCTCAGCGTTACTATTAACATTTACGCTATTTTTAACATAAATATAAACGGTTCCGTTACCTACAACGTTTATTTTAGTCTGACCACTATTTAGGTTTAATTGTTCTACCCAGTAAATACCGGGACGCATGTTTAAGACACCTTTGCCATCGACAGTTAAGCCCTTAAAATAGTATTCATCATAATTAGCTGAAAAATTTACATCCCCCCCTTTTTTTATGGTCACCCAACCAAAAGTGTTGGTATTGTTGTTGCCTTCACCAATAGTCGTATTTGAATAACTTAATGAAGGCCCAGCAGAGAAAGAGGGGAAGCTCGCTAAATTAACTGCTTCTGCAGGTGCGCCACTCGCACTGCAATCTGCGGACACGCAACTATCACCTTTGTTTGAATTTATCGTTTCATGTTTAAATGGTAATACAGGTGAGGTCGTATTATAAATGTATGAATTAGCATTTACTGTTAATCGCCCATTTGAGGTATGGCTTTGGGCGCCAGTAGGAAACACAGCACTACATTCAACAGCAATACTAAATGGACTCATTGACATAAGTAGTATTAGTAAAGTTAAATGAAAAGGGGGAATTAACAGTTTCATTAGTTTGCTACCAATGCATCGACATAAATTTCTCGGCTAACTATTATATCACCTGCATCACAACGGCCAATACTTGTGAATTTTGAATAGGTAAAAGTATTACTGTTATCTGTCACAACTATGTCGTTATCTGGGGTTACTTGATAGCTACAATTTTCTAAACCCGCTATGCCGGTGAATACAAAATTGGTGGGATTCGAGCAAGGAGAGCCTCCTGCAGTAATTGGGTATTTCGCTGCCAAACATCTTTCTAACCCAGTCCTAGCCGCATTAAGTGCTCTTTGTCCTAACACTTCATAAATGACGGACTCAGATGATGACGCAAGCAGTCTGGTCATAGTGAGTCCTAACATACCAAATACAATAATCACAAATAGCGCAATAACCAACATACTGCCTTTTTGTTTTGTATTATTTATTGGGTTAAATCGGGTATGTTTAAGGCACATTAGGGATATGTACCTCTATGTTGTAATTGATGGTTTCTTCGTTACGTTCAAATGCAAATAGAATATTGATTAAGCCATTTCTGGTTAAACTAGCCCCAACTACTTGAAACGGCAAGGTGTTGGTTAACCCGTCGGCCATAAGTACACCACCATTTGAATGTACGATTTGTGTTTCAGATATGTTATTTTGGTAACGCCTGATTTCGCCATTAATATTTGTGCAGTAACTCACTGATTGGCGACCAAAATACAAACGTGAAGCCGGTGAGTTGTCACCGAAAGCCTCAGTGAAGGTTAATGTTGCTGTATGTTGTGAATCATCTAATGTCCAGCAATCATCGTCGGCGCTAGCATCTTGTTCAGAGCAGGACAGTATTTCTCGTCTTTTATTGCTACTGTTTGCATAAATATCAGTATTTGAAGTGGGATATACAAATGCATAATCGCCGCTTACACTGCCATTTTGTTGAGTGACTTGATAACCCGCGGTGTTTTGGCCAATCTCTGTTAATGTTGCTTGGTTTGTATTATCGGGATAGACCGACAGAGAGGTGTAATAAGTGGCCCACAGAGCCGGAACAAACTCTAAACATTGATTATCGCCAGATGATGCAGTCCTGGTACTGTTGGGGATCGCCTGACGCAATTCGCGGCTCAATCTTTCAATGATAAAACGGCTATCTGATAAAAGTTGGTCTCTTTCATTTACATCGGCATAAATACCCATTCCAGAACGTATAAAACCAAATATTCCAACAGACACCACGCCCAATACAATGATCACAGTCACTAATTCAACTAAGGTAAATCCCTGTTTTTTTAGTTGGCGTGACATCACTAATAATTCGCTCTATAGGTTGAAAATATAATGTCTTCATTATTGGGTGTAGTGACTGTTACTTTGATAAATTTGTTATTACCCACATAATTATTGCCGCTGGCAATGGTGTCGTCTATGCCGTCAAAGTTATCATCGTAATACACAGACACCGATAAACTAAAACCTTCATACAAATTATATGATGCTGCGCCGGTACCGACTTGTAATGTTTGATTCAAACTATTTCGTATGTCTGAGCCTGTTGCGGTATAACCGTTGTAATCATCAACATCATTAAAATCAAGACGAATACCTGTGGTTTGGCCAATGACACTACAAGGAATAGTGGAATCGGTGCTTGGATTGTATTCATTACAACGAACAAAACCTCCCACGCGACTTGAATTTTCATCAAAAGGTTTGTTAGAGATCTCACTAATTAATGCTTGGCCTAATTCTGCTGCTCTTACTTGGAATATCGGGTCAACGCTGCGTATGGCTTGAGGTACTATCAAGGACACAAATAATGTCATGGCAATAGCAAATACCACTAATCCAATGACTAATTCAACTAGCGTAAACCCTTTAATTGGCTTAACAAGCATGAATGTAACCTTCGGACTCAATACATACCTTTACTGTGTTCTCGCCGCTGAGTTGGACATTACATTGAAGATTACAAGAGGCACCAGTTGATAGGCTCGGGCGTCCCCAATTATCAAATTGAATAGAAGTAAAAGAAGCGCCAGAATCGTCTTGGGTGGTTAAAGTAACATCGTCTGATGACATTTCTGAGCTGCTGGCAACGCCAATATAATCGGGACTTGTATAGTCAATAGTGTTTTCACAAGTAGGTGATGTTGAACTAGGCGTTTGGTAATTTCTGCTTGGTGGTCCAAAAGCCGCTGGGGATAAATTAAAGTTCACTTTGAAACAAAGGTCTTCGCGCGTGTCATTCATGGCACGAGTTTGCATGTTACGTAAAGTTGATATTAGCCGAGACTGGTAGGTGTATTCTGCGTAACCAGCAGAGCTACCAAGCCGGCTATAGGCAGACACGGCGAGCACGCTGATTAGGCTAATGACCACAATCAATTCTACAAGTGTAAAGCCAAATGGTTTCTGTCGATGAGTAGATTTACTTAATATCATGGTCATCCAATAGATATAGGCGACACATTAAGGAGGCAATTTATAAACATAAAAGGGTGATTAACCCTTTTATATTGGTTTAATTTAGCAACCGCCTTTAACCACTGTGATAACAGCTGGAGTATTAACACCAGTAGCATCAGCATACAACACATGGCAACTGTCACCATCTACTGCGGTTTCTCTAAAATCAAAAGTAGCACCAGTAGGACTGATACCAAATGTATTAGATGCAGGAGTAGTCTCGCCAGAGCCACCAGTACCATCCGTCAGCACCCAATCAGCTGCTTCTAATTCAGCGAATGCCGCTATATCAGTACCAACTACTGTGCCACTTTTAATGGCAGTGAAACTATCAGAGTGAGGGTATCCAAAATCAGTAGTAATGGTTAAACCATTTGCCACAATTTGATTTGCCGCTGTCGCTGTACCTGGAGCAGCGTTGCCTTGCTCCCCAGCAATAGCAGATTTGGCGTAAACTAATTGTGCCCCCCCTTGTAAAGCTGCTTTAACACCTTCTAGTGTTGCACCACGGGCATCACCTTGAATATCAATAAATTTAGGCGCCGCAGTTACAGCCAAAATACCTAAAATAACGATGACGATAATTAATTCGATTAATGTAAAACCACGTTGCTTTTGCATATTACGCATAATATTTCCTCGAAGGATTATTAAAAATTGTAAGTCCTTTAACAGGTTAGATGTTTTATACCATCAAAACACCTTAAAGCGCTATCTTGTTTAGGTATCTATTTTTTTACCTAATGTATTTAAATTTGTTACCTATTCAATTAATCGGCACTGAATTCTAATTATTACTAAAAACAATAACTTGTCCAATTCTTGGGTCATAAATAAAACCATTGCCAATAGTATTGTCTGTAGGTTGTACTGATTGATTCTTAATTGTTTGGGTTAAATAGTAAAAACAAAGGTCATTGCCCCCAGATCCGTTACCGTTACTCACATGAGTAAAATAACGATAGTTATCAAAAGGGCGGTCAGCCCAATTGGATGAAATTGATGGTGCACTTTGCATTATTAAGTTAAAAATACTTTCACAATCTAAGGTACTAACTAGATCATCTTCACTGCTGGAGTCAGTAGTTAATTGGCCTGTCGGGTAACCGGAATCTTGATCAATTCCAACCTGGATCCCTTCAATGGTGACAAAAGACAAATTAGTACCTCCATTCTCTTTTGGACGCCCGTCTAATTCCCACTGTGCACGTATTAAGCCTACACCTGTAGCAAACCCGCCTGCTACTCCTTCAACTGTTGCATCTTCGGCATCAGTTGTAACATCTAATAACCTAGGTAACGCTGTGGCAGCGAGTAGTCCTAAAATAACCACAACTATAACCAATTCGATAAGGGTAAAACCTTGTTGCTTGGAATGTATGTTTTTACTATGTGTATGGCTCAAACCAGGCTTCAACATTTATAATTCTCCGTCAAAATAAAATTTATGATTTAACTTTAAGCACTTGACCTAAATGTAATTTATATTCGAAATATGGCCCGGTAGATAATCTAAAACGACAAGCCGAATCTAATTTATCCCCGCTTAAATTTTCGCCATTGTAATATTCAGCAATGACTTTAAACCCTTCTACTTCCATTGGAACATCTAACACCATATCCCAAATTTTTTCGCATCCTGCGGAGTTTTCCGTAGACTTTGGCCAACCTTGATGACTCATAAAAATAGGTCGTCTTTTGGTCTCTACTAATTTTTTGTCCTTACCTAATTTATTTGCATATGACACTAACATAACGATTTGAGGCCGCCCTTCTGCTTGCCACTGCCAGTGCGCATTATGCACACTAGTGTTAAAACCTTCGGCTAGTTTTTCTAAAGATAAACGCCTTACGTCGGGTGAACTGCTGTTTAAATACAGAATAAAACCTAACATTAAGCCAACAAAAACCGCCACAACACTTATGTTGACAAAAATGCTGCGATTTCTTTCTTCTGTGGCTTCGCTTTTTAACACATTCGTTACCCTTTTATGGCCCCCATCATATCCCACATTGGAGTAAATATACCCAGGGCCAAAACCAATACCATGCTCGCTACTATTACTATTAATATAGGTTCAATTTTAGATGTTAGGCTTTTTAAATCATAATCGACTTCTCGCTCATAGAACTCCGCCGCTTCTGATAGGAGTTCATCAACTCGTCCAGTTTCTTCACCTACATTTATCATTTGCAGCACCAGAGGCGTAAATAACTGACTACTCACGGCAACACGAGATAAACTTTCGCCTTTTTCAATGTTTTTTCGCATGGTAAGTATACGGTCTGCCATAAATGAATTATTGACCGCTTCTGAGACTAGGTTTAGCCCCGCTGTTAAAGGAACACCTGCCACTAACATCATTGAGAAACTGCGAGCAAAACGTCCTAATAATGTCCGTTCAAATATGCTGCCCACTACAGGTAAACGGATTTTTGCGCGATCCCATTTGTAACGTCCATTTTCTGTTTGTAAATAACGGTAAATCATATAAACCATTAGCCCTATACCCACTAATAAATAGTGCCACTTAGTCATAAAGAATTCAGAAGTCGCAAGTAATACTTTGGTCATTAATGGTAGTTCGGCACCAAAAGATTTAAACATGTCAGCAAAGATTGGGATCACTACCATATTCATGATTACCATGGCGATGACTATCGCAATGAGCACAAACATGGGGTATCTGGTTGCCGATTTTATTTGCTTACGTGTTTCTAGTTCACGTTCTAGATAAAAAGATAATTGATTAAATGCTTCGTCTAACTTACCTGTGTTTTCACCGACGTGTACCATGCTGACAAATAACTTGTTAAATACTGTCGGATGTTTGTTGAGGGCTGAAGACAGAGTTCTGCCCCGTTCAAGCTGGTCTGCAACATCAAACAATGCTGCTTGTAATCGTTTTGAATTAGTGGTGTCAGCTAGGCCTTTTACTGCTCTTAATATCGGGATGCCAGATTTAGCCAAAGAAAACATTTGACGAGAAAAAATAACTAAGTCATCAAGTTTTATTGATGGTGTAAACAGTGAAATTTTCAGTTCAGACGTATTTGTTGAATCTGCTTCTTGGTTTTCTATAATTTCTAGCGGTATAAAATTTCGGCCAAACAAAATTTGGGCAACTGCTTTAGCATCGGATGCCTCAAGCACGCCTGTTGCCATTTCTCCAGTAGACTTTCGAGCTTTATAACTAAACTGAGCCATCGTTATTTTCCGTTGGCTTGTCATTAGGTTCTAATTCAAATTTACTGGTGCTTTTTGCCGGTTGTTTGAGTTCGTCGTTTTGCTCGCCAATGACAGCTTCTAGTTCTTCTTGTTCTGAAACTTCATCAGGTTCAACCGTTTGTTCTTCCGACACTATTTCTATTAATTTGAGAACTTCGTTAACAGTAGTAATACCCATTTTGGCATACATCAATGCTACTTTGGCCAGTGGTACGAAACCTGGACTTGACTGAGCGACTTGAGCAAAGGTGACTGTGTCACTGTTCTTAAGAGCATTCATCATGTTTTCGGTCATTTCTAATAATTCAAAAACCCCAACTCGCCCTTTATAGCCAGTGTTATTACAAGTTTGGCATCCTTTACCTTTTTTGAATTTAATGGCGTGTAAGCCATCATCTAAGTTTTGTAACCAAGTCAGTTCTTCGTTTTTTAAGGTGTATTCTTCGGAACAGTTTTCGCAAATTTTACGAACTAAACGTTGGGCCACTACGGCCCTAAGTGAACTTGCGACCAAGTACCCTGGCGCTCCCATATCTAATAATCTCACTGCACTGCTGACTGCATCATTAGTATGCAAGGTAGATAACACTAAGTGACCTGTTAATGCCCCTCTGAGACCAATTTCTACCGTTTCTTGGTCGCGCATTTCTCCAACCATTATTATGTCTGGATCTTGGCGTAAGGTGGTGCGTAACACATTGGAAAAGTGTAATCCTATTTTACTATTAGTTTGTACTTGGTTAATTCTTGGTAGACGGTATTCAATTGGATCTTCCACCGTAATAATTTTGGTAGATGCTTGGTTTAACTCACTCAATGCGCCATACAAAGTCGTCGTTTTACCTGAACCTGTGGGGCCTGTCACTAAAATCATGCCATGGGGCCTGTGTAACAAGTTCCTGAAGCGTGCAAGTAAACTACTTGGCATACCTGTTTGATCTAATGATAATAAACCAGCCGATTGATCGAGTAGACGCATAACGACGGATTCACCGCCGTGAATGGGCATAGTTGAAACACGCACATCAATAGTATGCCCTTTAACACGTGTCGTTGTTCTGCCATCTTGGGGCAAACGTTTTTCTGAGATGTCCAATCCAGACATTAACTTAAGGCGCAGTACTAATGCCGCCGCTATGTTTTTTTCTTGGATGACGTTTTCTTGTAAAACACCATCTACACGCATACGAATTCTTAATATTGCATCGTCTGGTTCGATATGAATATCGGATGCTTTTGCTTGCAAAGCATCTTCAAAAATAGACTGCAATAATCTAGCGACTGTGGTGTCTTGTTCGTCATCAACACCTACATCGAAATCAAAATTAACATCATCTTCGTATTCTTCAGCAAGTTCTTGGGCAAAAGAGGCAATTTCTTCAGTACGGCGATATAAATTATCAAATGCCAGCAATAACTCACTTTCGCTGACCACGCCAACTTCAAGAGGTTTTGGCAATCGGCCTGATAATACGTCTATAGCAGCTAAATCTGCCGGATCACTCATGGCAACTAATAACTTGTCGCCTTTGTCTTCGATGACTAGTGCGCGGTAACGACGAGCTTGAACTTCAGGCAATAAATTAACTACGGCGGCTGAGACATTGTGCTGACTTATGTCTATCAGCGGAACTTTGAGATGTTGCGATAAAAAAGATAGCAGCTGTTCTTCAGATACAAAACCTAACTCAGTTAAAATGTGTCCTAATCTTCGGCCAGATTGTTTCTGCGCGGACAGAGCTTGTTCTAATTGCTGCTCATTGATAATGCCTTTTTGCAGCAATAAATCGCCTAAACGTATTTTTATTTTTGCTTTCATTTAGACTCCGCCAATATCAGTATTCTTTGTTGGACAAATTCAGAAACGGCAGTTTCTAATTGATTACCTTGCATAGATTTTTTATAGGCTACCAAGGCGTTATTAACATTCCCAGTTTGATCTTCAATCACAGCTAACCCTAGCCACCATTTTGAATTAGTTGGATTCAATTGTGTCAGCGCACTGTAATCGGATCTTGCTATGTCCATTTGTTTAAGCTCTTTGGCTAGAGAGGCGCGATAGGCTAAAAACTCTTGGTTGCCCGATTCAGCTTGTGCATCGACTAATACCTCTAGTGCTTGGATATTGTTACTTTGGCTCACAAATACACGGGCCAACATCAGCCTTAAATCACTTCGAGTTGGAAATTCTTCAATACTTTTTGCTAATAACAATTTAGCTTGTTTATGATTTCCCAAAGCAAATTGAATTGATGCTAATTTTTTACGGGCCAAAATGTTTTTAGGTTGTTGTAAAGTTAGCTCTTTTAATAAACTTGCTGCTTTAGTGTTGTTGCCAGCGGCTAAGTGTTCGGATATTTGTTGTTTTAAATCAACTGATTGAGCCTCATTCTGACTGCTTACCATAGTGAAATTAGTTGTGGTTTCAGTGTTTGTTTTTACTTGGGGGAGTTGAGTATCTTGATTTTGAGCTTCAGAAACACTTGGTTTAATGCTTTGTATTTTAGGCGCTTCTGAGTGTAATTGAACTGTTGTTGAACGGTCGTTGATAGTCGCAATTTGATTTGGGCTTTCGTTATTTAGTATGTCTGAATGAGGTACTTCAACCAACACTTTATTACTGTTTTCTATGCTGAGTTTCTGTTCTTGTGTAATCGATGCTGGTGAGGAGCTTTGTTGCAACATTGGTTTGGGTTTAACTTGGCTAGCCGTGCCCTCGTCACTCATTTTAGCGCTTGTTTGATTCGGTTCCTGCGTATTATGTAAGGGCATAAATAGACCGTACAAAATGGCTAATGTGCCCACAGCTATCAGTATAAAAATAAGACGTTTAGAATGCCTTTTTGTCGGTGGTTGATAATCGGCATTGATGGCTTGGTTGTCATCTTCTCGAGCTTCAAGATCTTGAAGCATTTTATTAATGACACTCACAAGCTGTACCTTAACCAAGAAAGGTAACCACCGGCAGCTAACATTATTATAGCCACGGCACTCAAAGTGAAAAGCATTAGTTTATTGCCTATAGGTTCGGCTGCTTCTGTGTCAACAATAGCGTGTTTTAAGTGTTTAACATTGACCTGTTGCATACCTTCGCCATAAGCCAGCATTAAAGCTTTGTGGCATAACACATTGACTATGCGAGGAGTACCTTTGCTAGCTTTAAACAGTAATTTGCTGCATTGGTCGTTGAAAACATCGGCTCCCTTATAGCCAGCAACTTTCATTCGATGTTTAACGTATTGATACACTTGATCCGAGTCCATTAACTGCAAAGTATAAGCAAAAGTAATTCTTTGTTTAAGCTGTCTTAATTCGGGTAAAGATAACTTTTGGTTTAATTCGGGTTGACCAAACAATACTACTTGGATCAACTTACGGGTTTCGGTTTCTAAATTGGTGATTAATCTTAATGCTTCAATACTTTCTATGGGTAACGCTTGAGCTTCATCAATTATTAACACGACACTTTTGTTTTCTTGGCTTATTTGAATCAAACGTTGTTGAATGCGTTGTGTAAATTCTTGTTGATCGGTTTGGTCGGTCAGTACAACACTTAACTCATTTGCCACGGCTCGACGTAATTCGCTCGGGGTTAAATAAGGGTTGGGAATATAGGCTGCAACAAATGGGTCAGGCAAGTCATTTAGTAACTTTCTACAAATTAGGGTTTTGCCGGTACCGACCTCTCCGGTGACTTTGATAAATCCCTCACCGGTTTTTAAAGCTGTCAGTAATACTTGAATGGCTTCTTTATGACTTGGCAATCCAAAAAAATAGCTGGTGTTTGGGGTCAGCGTAAATGGTAATTCTTTAATACCAAAGTGGTATAAATACATGAGCTATTCCACTAATAACCAATCAGCCATTTGATCTCGACTTCGGCTAAGTGTTTGTTTCCATGTTTGACTATTCACCACTGTAGGTTTAATCAAGATCACTAATTCTTTTTTAATTTCTTTTTGTTGTTTGTTTTTGAACAAGTTGCCTAATACAGGTATATCTCCTAATAAAGGAGTTTTCGATTCTGAATCAGAAATAATGGATTGCATCAAACCACCAATGACCACTATTTCACCCGATTTAGCGCGAATAACAGTGTCAGATTCGCGAATATTACTTTGAGCTAGTGGCAGAATATATTGTTCTTCGTTTAACGTGACGACCTTTTCTTGTTCTTGAGTTTCAATAACAGAAGGGTGTACATGTAGTAATACTTCCCCATGTTTATTTATTTGTGGTGTGACGTCTAAGGCTATGCCTGAAAAGAAAGGAGTTAATTCAATATTTGGCACAACCGAGGTGCTACTTGAAGAAATAGTACTTTGACTCGATACGTCAGTTACAAAATATTCATCGTCTCCAACTTTTATCACCGCTTTTTGGTTATTAATGGCCGTGACTCTTGGGCTAGACAATACTTGGACATTTCCTTGAGTTGATAACAATGACAACACGCCAGAAAAATCTTTATTGATAAAAGATAAGCTGGTGATATTGCCAAGAGCGGCACTGATTGAATTACCAATTGAACCTGTTGTATTTGAGAATTGAAAATCTGTTGAACCACTGTTAGCTAAAATTTGTCCCCAATTAATACCTTGTTGAAACCCATCATTCAGTGAGACTTCTATTATTCTGGCTTCTAAAATAACTTGCCTTTGAACAATTTCTTCAGATACGGCTAAAAAGGCTTTAATCGCACGTATTTCACTTGGCATAGCTCTAACAGTGACCAATCCTGCTTGAGGGGTAACCATGACACTTTTGCCTTCCTCGCTACCTATCATTGTTTCTAAGGTCGCTAATAATTCGGTCCAGAAGTCGGTTTCGGTGCTTGTGTATATATTGGTGCCATTAGCGCTATTGTTACTGCTGTTGTTTCCGCCGTAGTTATTGCCACTATTAGAGTTACCACTAAAATTATTTTGAGAATTACCAGATTGACCATTGCTGTTATTATTACCATTAGAGGCGTTTTGAGACACACCACCCGAGGTAATTCTGGTTTGTGTTGCACCATCTCGCTTCATCAGTAAATAATTCACGGCAAAGGTTTCTGAGCGCAACCCTGCTGGGTAAATTCGATAGATGTTATGTTTACGTTCGATTTCATATCCGTAAAGTTCTGCGACTAAATCAAATACGTCGTTTAAAGCGACTTGTTTTAAGTCTAAAGAAATTTCACCACTGACTTCTGGATGAATAGCCACGCTATAAGGAGTGTCTTTGACTATGCTGCTGAAAAACATCTGAGCCGGTAGTTTATTTGCATTGATGTCATATTTAGCGATGCCAAATAATGGTTCAGTTGGCTCCGATGATTGTGGCATTAGTGCCTGATTTACTTCTTCTGGTACGTCTTGCAAAGTTTTATCAATGGGTGTTTGTTCTTGATAATCTGCTAAAGCAGCATCCATCGCGGTCTTTGCGGGACTATTTTTAGGCGGCGCTTGGCAAGCGACCGATAATATCAACAAACTAATAAACGCTATTTTTTTAAAAACCATTATTGACATCTTTTTTAATAGAGTGGCTATTTAGGACAAGTGTTTTTTTTCCGTCAGTTGTATCAAGTACGACTTGATTTTGACCAATGAAAATTAGTTTATTTCCGTTCACTTCTTGCCCTTTTTGATAATTCTTCCCATTGATTACTGCGTACTTATTTTTATTATTAATAAACACTGCTGATAACTCAAACTCTGGTTTAGTATTTTGAATGTTTTCTTGTTGATACACTCGTGTGTGTTTAGGACGAGTAGGATCAACTAAAGGTTTCGCATTCACTACACTTATAATAGGTGTAAAAGCTAACATGAGACATGCAATTTTTTTCATTTATGCCCCTATAAACGCTTGGCTAGTACTTAATGTATAAATTTCTAGATTAACTAAGCCCTGTGGATAGGCATCAACTTGATAGTCGAATTTTTTCCAATAAAATTTCCACTTCAATGATTCTAGTTTTTGTAAATAAGTTTGAATATCAAAATAACTTCCTTGCAATACAATTTTTACACCATGACGATACAGGTCTGCTGTACGTTCGGCTCCATCTTTATCTGGTTTTGATAAATATATAGGAGTTGGGTTAATTGAAGCCAATTCAATGAGTTTAATGCCTTTGTTATCACTGAGTACATTTTCTAACATACTAGCCATTTGATTGGCTGGCACTAAATTATTGGTTTGTTTTTGCAACTCTAGATCCCAAGTTGCAATCTCTTTATCTAATAGTTCAATACGTTCACGGATCGTCGCATTAGGATCATTTTTAAACTGATTTTGCACTTCGGCTATTTGTTGCTGCAATTTTTCTTGTTCTGATTTTGCAAACAAAATGTCGCTATTCAATCTTTTCGTTTGATTTATATTGGGTTCAATTAAGAATGTATAGGTTAACAATGAAATGGCAACTAAACCGGTCACCAAAATAAGTAATTGTTCACGTAGACTGATAGCTAAGAACTTATTGGAAAGGCTTTGCCAACCAGCTTGGTTGATATCATTCATTTGAGTCGCCTTGCGTGGTGGTTATGTTTTCGCCAGCAGCTAATACAAAACGCAATTGTTGTTCTTCATTTCTATAAATGTGGGTATCAGAAAAATTTTGACCTTTGAAATAGCTACTTTGGTTTAACAAATTATTAATCCAATTAGGAATGCTTTCAGTTTTGCTTGCTGCTCCTTCTATTGTGACATTTTGTTCATTTAGATAGATACGAGTCAACCAAATATCTGCTTGATGATATTCAGCCAAATCTAACATTAACTTAGCATAACCACTGGTTTTTCCTTTTTCTTGTCCCATTAACTCGTGATAAACACGTTTTTTTAAATTGGTAACTTGTTGCTTTTTTGCGACTTGTGAGTGTAATTCAGGGTCGATTTTTAGATTGGCTAGTTCAGTTTGCAGAGCTTCAAGTAGAGCCATTTTTTGGTGCTTAATTTGGTCGACCTGATTCAATTCTATTTCTAACGTTTGCTGTTTGTTTGAAAAGTAAAAATTTAAAGTGAAAACCAAAACTAAAGTGACAGTCCATAAAAATATTACTAAAGGCAAAGACAGCAGCCTTAATTTAGGGCGAAATCTTTGAGGGTATAAATTGACCTGATTTTTCATTGGACGATTAACTGAGGATGATGGATAGCTGCTGCTAAACTCGCATAGCTAGACGATGTAACAGGTAGGCTGTCATCCATTTGGATGTATGGTGTAAACTTCTCAACTGGGATATAAATTACGGCTTTAATTAAATCAGCTAATGCATCTTGGTGTAAAGTCTCAAGGGCAATGTATACCTGCTTTATAGGAGCTTGGCGCAATTGGCTTTCAAAATAATCCATAGATCGTTGAATTTCTAAACTTAAGTTATCTGCTATGCCCATAGAGAGTTCTTCTGGAGACAAGCTTCCGATGCTTTCATAGCCTTTCAAGCGTCTAGAAAAATAAAGCTTATTTTGTTTGATAATGTTTAAACTAAGTTGCCCACCTTGCTGTTGTTTAAGCAAAATAATCGCATTATCACTTTGAGCACATAAATTACACACGGCTAATTCTTCTATACCAATATCTTGTAAGTTTAGCTCAGCTTTTAAAATTCCATCACGAATATGAATGACTTCGTTTTCGGCTAAAGCCACAACATTAAGATGGGCAACTTGTGAAGAAGAAGATGCAGGGGGGTCAAAATAATCAATCACTAGTGCTTCATCAGTAGACAGAAGTTCTTTTACATTCCACTGCAATGCATCAATCAACTCTTCTTCTTTGACTGCAGGTTTTTCTATTTGTAGGGTTGTATATTTGGTCAGGCCTAATACGACGTGGCATTTTGTATTAGTTAAGTTTTCTTGTTCTACGTAGAGTTTTAGTTCTTCTTGCCAGTTTTCGATATTAATAAAATGCTGTTTAACCCATGAAAGGTTGCCTTTAACTTTCTGTAAACTAGAAATTTGAATCCCTTTTAGGCCAAACATGATCCCCACAGAGTGGTATTGAGAAGCAGCAGAAAAGCGGCTTTTAATATAATCACGCCAACCAATATTCATGTCATAAGCTACAAGGCTAAAGATTTAGTTGTCATTACACCAAAAATATAGCTAAAGCGCTAGTGATTAACTTTATGATTTTAGAAATTTAATGAAGGAATCCAATGATTTAAGCTGAAGTATAAGGAAAATAATGACACGAAATAATTACCGAAAGGTAAAGGTGTAAGTGTTTAATGCCCATTAGAGAGGGCATTAAACATAAAGTTTGATTAGTGATTGTGTGCATCTAATTGATTTAAATATTTGATACTTTCCGGCACTTGAAGCATGACGCGTTTAGACTCGTCTTCTATAAAGAAATAACGAATGCCTTGTTTTTTCGCTTCAGCTACAACAGAGGCAATGCCTACATCACCTGTGCCTAACACCACATTGGCTTCAACATCTGCTTTGCCATCAGTTGAGTTTTTAGTACCTTTTTTGCGATCTTTTAAGTGTAGTGATAAGAATCGTCCTGGGTATTTTTGTAGTAGTGCAGTTGGATCCATTCCGCCTTGTTTGACCCAGAAAACATCCATTTGGAATGCGGCATGTTTGGTATTTTCTATCATATAATCAAGAATTGTCCCGCCTTTATACGGCAAAAATTCGTATCCGTGCGGGTGATATTGGAGGGTTATTCCATTTTCTTTTAATATCTTTCCGGCTTTGTTTAATGCTTTTACAGCGCCTTTGGCATCGTCGATTGTAAACCCTTTTTTACCGTCATGAGGGATCCAATAGAAAGTGGCAAAACGACTACCAAAATATCGTGCTTTGTAAACTACCGCCATAGGATTATCTCGGATTTCATCAAAAGATGTATCTACGCTGGCAATTTGTAAGTCATTTTTGATTAGTTCATTTCTAAATTCTTCAGCAGATAAATCGTAATGGTTACCACCACCTTCAACTATTTTGATGCCCCACTTGTTGATTTCAGCGAAGGTATTTGGAATGTCTTTTTCCATTTGGTGCCTGACACTGTAAAGTTGTAAACCTAATTCATGAGCAGCAACGGGCAAAGATAAACTTAGCGATAATATGGTTAAACAACTTGCTTTAAGCCATAGGGCTTTTTTACTAAATGATTTGAACATATTTTTAAAACTCCTTGAGTATGAATAGGTGTAATTTACAATAACTTAACATTCTCAAGTCTAGCTTTTTATTGTTGATAAAAAGTAATGAAATATCGGCTTGCGATGATAAATATTCGGCGCTCAGTATTCAGTGTATTGATTGTGTTTTACAGAGATGTGTTAAAAAAGCCAAAATGAATAGATGTAAATGGGTTTATATTTGCAATGTTGGTTTTGAGAATGCAATAATTTCAGCGTTAAAAGCTGAAGTTTTATATTTGAAATTTTTCCTCGGGGCATAGGTTTGACAGTTATCAATACTAAAGTTATCCAAAAAAAAGAGTTTTTAGAGCAGGTGATTGGATTCGAACAAATATTAGCAATGTTCGATTTATTAACTGATTCAATATTTTGGATTAAAGATACTGACAGTGAAATAATTTACGCGAATAAGAAATTTTATGAACACCTTGGTTATCACTCGTTGACTCAAGTGATTGGTAAGTCTGACGGTGATTTTTTTCCACCTCATATTGCCAAACAATTTATGACAGATGATAAGAGCGTTATGGAAGGTAAAGTGATAACCGATAGGCTTGAATTGAATATTTTGAATTCTGGAGAGTTTGCTTGGTTTTCTACTTCTAAACGTCCTTTATTTAACAAACATCAAGAAATAGTCGGTTCATTTGGGTTTACGCATTTATTTTCTAAAGCGTCGAAAGCATTATCAAGTATCGATGCAATAAAAGAACCTATAGAATACGTACGAGAAAATTTTCATAAAGAGATAAGCATCGATGAGTTGGCAAAGTTAACTTTTGTTTCGGTTAGTGCGTTAG